>NZ_JBEXSZ010000164.1:0-17856 GCF_040613865.1 Streptomyces sp. NPDC006197
TCGTCATGCTCATCACCATGGTGGAGACCACGGGAGACGTGTACGCCATGGGCGAGATCACCGGACGGAGGGTCGACGGTGACACGGTCAGCCGCCGCCCCGGTCCAAGGGGCACCGTACGTTCGTACTTGGGAGAGGCGGCCGATGGACAAGCCCCGAGAATCCTCCTCGCGCGTGGTCGCCGCGTTGCGCGGCATCGCGCCGGCTCCCGCCGTGTGGGGATTCCTGCTCCTCCTGGCCCTGGTGTTCGCGGGTTCCTACGCGCTCGGATCCGCCGTGGGACCGATCGGGCCCGGCACGCAGTCCACGTCGACGGACGAAGGCGACGACGGCAGGCAGGGAAGCACGCACGGCGGGGAACACGGCCACCAGGGGGCGCACCCGTGACGGACGTGCTGACGACGACCGACCTGGTCGTGGGTGGGATGACCTGCGCGGCGTGTGTCGGCCGGGTCGAGAAGAGACTCTCCCGGCTGGAAGGGGTCTCGGCCACGGTCAATCTGGCGACTGGGCGGGCCCGGGTCAGTCACCCGGCCACCGTCCCGGTCGAGGATCTGGTCGCCACCGTCGAGAAGGCGGGCTACACCGCCGCCGTACCCGAACCGCCCGCCGAGCGGCGGCCCGACGGAGACGAGACGACATCCGAGGGCACGGAGAGGGAGCGCGACCGGCTCGTGGTCACGGCCCTGCTCGCAGTCCCTGTGCTGGTCCTCTCCATGGTCCCGGCCCTGCAGTTCCGCAACTGGCAGTGGTTGTGCTTCGTGCTGGCCGCACCGGTGGCGGTGTGGGGTGCCTGGCCGTTCCACGTACGTGCGTTGCGCGGCGTGCGTCACGCGGCGTCGACCATGGACACCCTGGTGTCGCTGAGGGTGGTGGCCTCGTTCGGCTGGTCCACGTACGCCCTGTTCCTGGGAGGCGCCGGGGAGCCCGGAACGCGGATGCCGTTCACGCTCGCTCCCTCGGCCTCGGACGGCATGGCGCACCTCTACCTCGAAGCAGCCGTGGGAGTTCCCCTGTTCGTGTGGACGGGCCGTGTCCTGGAGGCTCGCGCCCGCCGCGGTACGGGGGCCGCTCTCCGGTCGCTGGCCGGGCTGAGCGTCAAGGACGTCACGGTGCGCGAGAAGGCAGCCGAACGCCGCCTCCCGCTCTCGGAGTTGCGTGTGGGACAGGTCTTCGTCGTGCGTCCGGGCGAGCGGATCGCCACGGACGGCGAGGTACTTGACGGCAGTTCGGCGGTGGACCTCTCCCTGGTCACGGGGGAGAGCGAACCGGTCGAGGTCGAGCCGGGTTCCGCAGTGATCGGCGGATCGGTCAACACCGGGGGTCTGCTGCTCGTACGGGCCACGGCGGTCGGCGCCGACACACGGCTCGCCCGCATCACCCGGCTGGTGACCGACGCGCAGGCCGGCAAGGCCCGTGCGCAGCGGCTGGCCGACAAGGTGGCCGGCGTCTTCGTCCCGGTCGTCCTGGCCCTGGCCGTCGGCACCCTCGGGTTCTGGCTCGGCACCGGCGGCGCGGCGCAGGCGGCGGTCACGGCCTGCGTGGCCGTCCTGGTCGTGGCCTGCCCGTGCGCGCTGGGCCTGGCGACGCCGACCGCGCTCATGGCCGCGACCGGCCGGGGCGCCCGTCTCGGGATCCTGGTCGGCGGGCCGGAAGCGCTGGAGGGGCTGCGGCACATCGACACCGTCGTGCTCGACAAGACCGGCACGCTCACCTCCGGCCGGATGTCCGTCCTCCGCACCACCGTGGTCGCAGGCGGACCCGGCGGGCTCGGCGAGAATGCCGTTGTGCGGCTGGCGAGGGCGGTCGAGCAGGGCTCCGAGCATCCGCTCGGCAGGGCGATCGTCGCGCACGCCCGGCCGATGCCCACTGGGGAGCCGTTGCCGGGCGTCACCGAGTTCCGCGCCCTCCCGGGCCGGGGCGCGCGCGGCGTGGTCGACGGCCGGCTCGTGGAAGTCGGCGCTCCGGAAGGCGAGCTGCCCGCTGCCCTCGCCGACGCGCTGACCTCGGCCGAGGCCGACGCCCGCACTCCCGTCCTGGTCCGCGTCGACGGACGGGCCCTGGCTCTGCTCGCGATCGGAGACGCCGTGCGCCCCGGAAGCTTCCGCGCCGTGGACGCGCTTCGCCGCCTCGGGGTGCGCCCGGTCCTGGCCACCGGTGACGCGAAGGCGACCGCCCTGGCCGTGGCGGCGGACCTGGGCATCGAGGAGGTCCACGCGCGCTGCACCCCCGAGGACAAGGCGGCTCTCGTACGCGCGCTGCGCGAGAAGGGGCACCGGGTCGCCGTGGTCGGCGACGGAGTGAACGACGCCGCCGCGCTCGCCGCCGCGGACCTGGGCATCGCCCTGGGCAGCGGCACGGACGTCGCCATCGGCGCGGCGGACGTGACTCTGGTACGGGACGACATCGAAGCCCTGGCCGACGCCGTACGCCTCGCCCGACGCGCCCTGGGCACGATCCGCGCCAACCTGGCCTGGGCCTTCGGCTACAACGTGGTGACCGTTCCCCTGGCCGTGCTGGGCCTGCTCAACCCGATGCTCGCGGCTGCGGCGATGTCGGCGAGCTCACTCCTGGTGGTCGGCAACAGCCTGCGACTGCGCGCCTGGCAGCCTCCCACGGCACGGCGCCGTAGCACCCGGTGACACGAAGCGAACGCCGACGGCCTGCCCGGCTCCGTACGGGGAGGCGAGCCGTCGGCGAACGCGTACGTGAGGCCGCGGAGGTCAGGCCGGGGACGGAGACGCGGCGAGAGCGTCCGGGACGGCCAGACGGTCCAGCGCGCCGGCCTTGGCCTGCGCCACGAGGTCGGCGAACTGCTCCTCACTCATCTGCACGTGCTGTCCGAAGTCGTCGGTGAGGCGGATGCGCCTGTCCTCAGGGGCGTCGGCATCCACGAAGAGCTGCGGGCACCCGCAGTCACACTTTCCACAGAAGGTCGCGATCGGTTCCGGACTCGTCTCGGGCATGTGCGCCACCTCGCCGTTTCGGGATTCGTGGTCGTTCCGGCACGTCAAGGCTGCCCAGCGGCCGATCTCGGCCAAACCGGCCCAACACGTGAGGAAGAACACCAAGGTGTCGGGGAACTGAGCAGGGCTACCACACGACTGCACGCCCTGTCCGCAACCATCCACCCTTGCCCGCTCCACACCTTTTATCCCGGCTGTGATTCCACCCACCCTGATGCCTTGCCCTCAGGCTCGAAAGACCGCCGTGCGAGGCACGTAGAGCGCAACACCCGCCCGCTATCGGCATGATGATCGCGCGCGTCGTCCTCCAGCCGGGAGCATCGCTTCAGGCGGCACGCCGAGAACAGGCCAGACGACCGATACCTTGTGCCGGTGCACGGACGGGGCAGCTGGCTGACGCGGACTTCGAAGGGTCTGCTCTGCGCTTCCGCCTGCCTGTTTCTGGGCGCGGTCAGCCACGTCGCCGCCGGCGGGTCACTGCCGGACGCGAGAGACCTCGGAGTCGTCTTCGCGGGCCTGACCTTGCTGGGCACCGCCCTCTTCGGCGGCCGCCGCCGACGCTTCGACGTGACCACCGCCGTCCTGGGCACGACCCAGTTCGGCCTCCACCTGGTCCTCCACCGGCTGTCGATGTCGCCGATCACGGCCGGCGAGGACCGGCACGCCATGGCCGGTCACCATCCCGGTCTACACGCGCACCTGCACATGCAGATGGCGGAGACGGCCCAATCAAGCTCCGCGCACACCATGACCGCCCCGATGACGGCGGCACACGCCCTGGCCACGCTGGGAACCGCACTGTGCGTCGTCCACGGGGAACGGGTCCTGCTGCGGCTCGCCGCCCTGCTCCTATCACGCCTCGGCCTCGCCGGCCTCGCGCTCTGCCCCGTACCGCCCGCGCGCCGGGCGCCGGCGCCGTTCACGGCCGGCCACGTCCGGCTGCGTGTGCTCCTGGCCCGGTGCCGCCCGCGACGAGGCCCTCCCCTGGTGATCCCGGCCTGATCGCCCGTACCGCGATCACGACACCCGCCCTCATGGCGGCTCCCATCACCACTTATCGGCTTCGTCGTACGCGCACGCGTCGAGACGCCGCGCGTACCCCTTGGGGAAACACTCATGTCTTTGACCATCGATCAGGACCCGCAGAGAACGGCCTCCGCCACGGAGGCGCCACCCGCCGGGCGGTCCTGGCAGGGCATACGGGCCCTGCTGGTCCGGCTCCACTTCTACGCCGGGGTGTTCGTCGCCCCGTTCCTGCTCGTCGCCGCACTCACCGGCCTCGCCTACACCTTCACCCCGCAGCTCGACCAGCTCGTCTACGGCGACCAGCTGCGCGTCGAGCAGGTGGGTGACCAGCCTCGCCCCCTGTCCGAGCAGATCGCCGCGGCCCGCGCCGCGCACCCGGAGGGCACCCTGTCCTCCGTCATCACCCCCGCCGAGCCGGAGGACACCACCCGTGTGGTGCTCTCCGTGCCCGAGCTGGGCGAGAAGCAGCGCACCGTCTTCGTCGACCCCTACACCGCGAAGGTGCGGGGCGACCTCACCACCTCATGGGGCTCCACCCCCCTGACGACCTGGCTCGACGACCTGCACCGCAACCTGCACCTCGGTGAGACGGGCCGCCTCTACTCCGAGGTCGCCGCGAGCTGGCTGTGGGTGCTCGTCGCGGGCGGCCTGATCCTGTGGCTCGGCCGCAGCCGCGGCCGGCGCGCGAAGTCAGCGAAGGGCGTCCTCCTCCCCGACCGCACCGCCCGCGGCGTACGACGGACGCGCGGCTTCCACGCCGCGACCGGCGTCTGGCTCGCCCTCGGCCTGCTCTTCCTCAGCGCCACCGGCCTGACCTGGTCCCAGTACTCCGGCGAGCGCTTCGGGCAGCTGCTCGACGCCGCGAAGGGGCACGCGCCGGAGCTGGACACCGTGCTGCCCGGCGCGCAGCCTCCGGCCGAGGAGGCGGGCGGTGAGCACGCGGGGCACGCCGGACACGGCGGGCACGCCAAGCCCGCCGACCCCGATCCGGTCGCCTTCGACGCGGCCCTCTCCACCGCCCGGAAGACGGGCCTGGGCGGCACCGTCGAACTGACACCGCCCGCCGACGCCTCCAGCGCCTGGGTCGTGGCCCAGAAGGACAACGTCTGGCCCGTCCACTACGACCAGGTCACCGTGGACACCTCCAAGGGCGAGGTCACCGCGCGCACCCGCTGGGCGGACTACCCGCTCCTGGCCAAGCTGAGCAAGCTCGGCGTCCAGGGCCACATGGGTGTGCTCTTCGGCATCGCCAACCAGATCGTGCTGGCCGTCGTGGCCCTCGGCCTGATCCTGATCACCTTCTGGGGCTACCGCATGTGGTGGCAGCGCCGCCCCACCCGCGAGGACCGCGCCGCCCTCCTCGGCAAGGCCCCCGCCCGCGGCACCTGGCGCCGCCTGCCCCTGCCGGCCCTCGCCGTCGGCATCCCGGCCGTGGCCGCACTGTGCTGGGCCCTGCCGGTCCTCGGCTGCACGCTGCTCGCCTTCCTGGCGGTGGACGTGATCGCCGGCCTGGTCCGACGCGGCCGGACCGCCTGACACAACCGGGGAGGGCGCACGAGACCGCGCCCTCCCCACCCGAGAACCGCCCAACACCGCAACGGCGCACGGGAGCAAATCACCATGTTCGGCCCTCTGCGGCTGATCGTCACTTACTCGCCGTCGAAGCCGACCTGCCCGCCCTGCCCTTTCGCTTCGATCATGCAACCAGCATCAACCCGAGCCGACCTGAACGCCCCCGCAATCAACGTCCACTCCCCCGGCTCCGCCCACGCATGCGGAGCCAGGTCGAAGGTCGCCCGGTGGATCGGCAGCAGCACCCCACCCGGACCGCCTCCCGGCAGGTCAAGGTGGGTCTGCACCCCCTTCGCGGGCGACATGTGAAGTCCGGCCACGCGCCGGGAAGGGACGTAGAGTCCGTGTGGTTCTCGGGCAACAACCCTTCTTTCCGTACGCGCCGTGCTCGGCGTCCAGACGTGTGGTTCTTGGCCCATATGAAGCTCTATCAGGTCCCAGAGGCGGAACGGGCACGGCCCCGGGGTGAGTCGGCGAGCACCCCGGGGGCGACCGGGTTACGGGGCTGGGGTCAGGGGCCGGATGGCCAGGGGGCTACGGGACGTTCGGGGTGGCCTCGCAGCTCGACGTGGCGGTGTCCGTGCCGGACTCGCCGTCGCAGATGTCGGGGCCACCGTCGCCACCATCGAGGTCGTCGCCGCCGGGGCCCGCGCGGAGGGTGTCGGCGCCACCGCCGCCGGCGAGGTCGTCGCGACCGCCGGCCGTGCCGACCGAGACAGTGATGTTGAAGTCGGCGTTGTCGCCGAAGATCCGGTCGTCTCCGCCGCCGCCCTCGATCCGGTCGTCGCTCGCGGAGCTGAGGTTGGCGTCGACGACCGAGCTCTCGCCGACGAGGATCTCCGCGCCGGAGCCGCCGATGATGTGGTCGCGACCGGAGCCGGTGGCGTAACCGCCGGTCCCGACACGGATGTTGTGGTCACCGATCTGGAGGCCGCCGTCGGCGCCGCCGTTCAGGGTGTCGTCGCCGCCGTTGCCGCTCGCATTGCCGGTGGCATCGCTGTCGCCGATCAAGAAGTCGGTGAACCCGCCGCCGCCGAGGAGGGTGTCGTCGCCCGCGCCGTCGGCGTCGCCGGACACGGCGCGCGAGTCGCCGACCATGTCGTCGTCGGCGTCGCCGCCGTCCAGGAGATCGCGGCCGCCGCCGGTGGCGTTGCCGCCGAGGCTGTCGCCGACCATGACGTCGTTGTCGGCTCCCCCATACAGTCTGTCGTTGCCGCCGCCGGTGGCGCTGCCACCGGCGGCCCAGCTGTCGCCGACGAGGACGTCGAAGCCGTCGCCGCCGGTGAGGGTGTCATTGCCGCCGCCCTCCGCGTTGCCGGAGGTGTTGCGGATGTCGCCGGTAAGCCCGTCGTTGCCGGTGCCGCCGTCGATCTGGTCGTTGCCGAGGCCGCCACTGACCTGATCGTCGCCGCCCAGGCTGCAGATGCGGTCGTTGCCGCCGAGGCCGTGGATGGTGTCCGCGCCGGAGGTGCCGACGATCACGTCGGCGCCGCTGGTGCCGTTCGTGGTCACTCCGGGGGTGGTGATCACGATGGTCGCGGGCTTGCCGAGACAGGTCGGCACCTGGGCCTGGGTCGGTCCGGCCAGGCCGACCACGCCGCCCAGGACCAGCAGGCCGGCCGCCGCCACTCTCGATCCGGCCACGCGTGTGCCGTTCCGCAGGCTCTGACGAGCACTCATCGTCGATCTTCCTTTCGGTTTGTGGACATGCGTCCGCACGTGGATACGTAACCGAAAGTAATGCCATGCCCCGGAACGGATGCGCTGTGTAGTCGGATGGGGGAAGAACTCAGCCCGCACGGCGGACATGCCGTGCGGGCCGAGTTCACAGGTGCGACCTCTTGTTCTTCAACCGTTCAACCGTTTCAGGGCCATGACGATGGAAGGACGCGAATCCGCAGCCGTGCCCTCTCCCCCGGGCGCCCCGTCCAAGGCCCTCAGCGCACGGTCACGGCCTTCGGCCGGGTGACGCTCCAGCATCCCGCACCGCCTCGGCAAGGTCGTCCCCGATCGACGTCACCTGTCGCCCGCCAGGTCCAGATCGCCGCTGCGCGTCTCCTCGGCCGCGACGTCGACGCTCCGGGGGCGGCGCCACGGGCGCGGGATCGGCAGCGACAGCGCCTGCCACCACGACTCCCCGGGCAGCTTCCCCGCCGGCTCGAACGGCTCGCCGGGCCGGGGAAACGCCACCGCCTGTCCGGCCTCCTCCGCCGCGTCCTTCGTCCACTCCCCCGGCTCCGCCCAGGCGTGCGGGGCGAGGTTGAAGGTGCCCCAGTGGATCGGCAGCAGCACCCCGCCCGGAGCACCGCCCTGGAGGTCCAGGTGGGCCCGCATGCCCTCGGCGGGGGTCATGTGGATGTCGGTCCAGAACTCCGAGTAGGCGCCGATCTGGATCATGGTGGCGTCGAAGGGGCCGTGGGCGGCGCCGATGTCCCTGAAACCGGAGAAGTAGCCGGTGTCGCCGCTGTGGAAGATCCGGTGGGCCGGGCCCCGCACCACCCAGGAGGCCCAGAGCGTGTGCTGCTTGTTGCGCAGGCCGCGGCCGCAGAAGTGGCGGGCCGGGGTGGCCGTGAGCCGGAGCTCGCCGACCTCGGTCGACTCGTTCCAGTCCAGCTCGCGCAGGCGGGAGGCGGGCACGCCCCAGCGTTCGAGGTGCGCGCCGACGCCGAGCGGCACCGCGAAGAGCGTGTCCGTGGTGGCCAGGGCCTTGATCGTCGGCAGGTCGAGGTGGTCGTAGTGGTCGTGCGAGATCACGACGACGTCGACCGGACCGAGCTCGGCGAGCGGCACGGGCACCGGGTGGAGCCGCTTGGGACCGGCGAAGGGGAAGGGGGAGCAGCGGTCGCCCCAGACCGGGTCGAAGAGGACCCGGTGGCCGTCGATCTCCGCGAGGACGCCGGAGTGCCCCATCCAGGTCAGGCGCAGGCCGGTGGCCGGAGGCCTGGCCAGGTCGGCGAGGGTGGTGGGGTGGACGGGGATCGCGCCGGTGGGGGCCCGGCGCGCGCGCCCTTCCTTCTCGAAGTAGATCTTGGCGAACTCCCTGCCGGACCCGGAGGGGCCGCGTCGCGCCGGTTCGGGGTTCTGGAAGATCCCGTCCGCGAAGTTCGGCGAGCGGCGGATCCGGGCGAGACGCGCACCCGTGGGTTCCGCGCCGAAGGACTCGGGGCGCAGCTCGCGCAGCCGGGCCCGTGGCGAACGGTCGGAGCCGGTACCGGTCACAGGACCTCCTGATCTCTGGGGGTCGTTCCATTATGGGCGGTCCGCTCCGGAGACGGCCGGGCCGGTCGGCCCTACCGAACCGCCGTTCAGTACGATCCCGTCCTTTCCCGACCTGGAGACTCCTCCGCGAACGCCGCTCCCCTGCTGTCCCTCGGCTGGACCGAGCGGTGGCCGAGGCCGGGCCCGCTCGAAGGCCCGCCCCGGCCGCCCTCCCCCTCAGATCAGCTCGTAGACCGCCGAGACCGTGACCTGCTCCTCGATCTCGCCCGGCGCCAGGGGAACGGTCGGCTCGTCCGCCGAGACTTCGGGGGCCGCGCCGGGGCCGGGGCGTACGGACTCGCCCTCGCTCAGCGAGACGAGCCGGCCGAGTCGGTGACCGCTGAGCCGGGCGTGCTGCGCGGCCTTGTCGTACGCGTCCTGGTACGCGCCCTCGCGGGCCTTCGCGCGCAGCGCGGACGGGTCGGCGACGTCGAAGACGACGCCGTTGATCCGGCCCGCTTCCTTCCTGGTGTCGTTGACCGCGCCGATGACCTGGCCGGTCCTGTCGAGGTCGCGGACCTTCACGGAGAAGGACTGGCCCGCCTGGTAGCCGGTCACCTTGCTGTCCCCGTCCTTGTTCTGGGTGTAGACCGGGGCGAGCGAGAGGTTGTCGGTGCGGATGTCCCGGTCGGCGATCCCCTGTCTGTGCAGCACGTCGAGCACCGTCTCGGCGGCGGTGGTCTGCGCCGCCATCGCCTCCTTCGCCGTCGGGCGGGTGGCCTCGACCCCGACGGACAGGATCGCCAGGTCGGGCGCGGCGGACGCGCGGCCGTTGCCCGTGACGGTGACCGTGGCCGGGGCGGTCTCCTGGGCGGTGGTGCGGAGGGCGGTCCGCTCGGGCACGGCGGCCAGGGCGGGGGCCGCGGTGCCGGCGAGGAGGCCACCGAGCACGGCGGTGGCGGCGAGCAGACGGGCGGTGCGGGCGGCGCTGGGCCGGCGGATCGTCACAGGCAGTCCTTTCGGGTGGGGTGGGTGCCGGGGCTCCGGCGGGCACATCCCAGCACCCGGCGCCGCCGCCTCCCGCGCGCCACTCCTGACCGGCGGCTCCCTTCACCTCTCCGCACCAACCGTGGCCGGGTCCCGGGCGTGCGCTCAGGTCTGGACGAGCGGCTCGTACTCCTCGGGCCGCAGGCCGAAGGTCCAGGCGACGCCCTCCCGCGCGGTCCGGGTCCCGGGCGGCACCCGCAGCCAGTACGTGCGGTGGCTGCCGTCCGGCTCGGGCGTGGAGTTGACGACCTCGACCATCACGACGTCCTCGTCGTCGGCGAGTTCGATCCGCCAGAGGACGCCCGTCTCGTCGTTGTGCTCGTGCCGGGCCCCGGAGGCGGCGAGGTAGCGGTCGTAGCCGTAGTACTCCAGCATCACGCGCCGCAGTTCGGCGTTCTCCTCCTCGCGTATCCGCTCGGGGGTGAGGTCGGTGAGACCGGCGAGGAACTCGGCGGAGACCTGCATGCCCCGCCAGGCGTGGAGGGCGAACCCGTCGCGGAAGGCGAGCGCGGGGCCGTCGCCCCGGTCGAGGCGTCCGGCCTCGTCCCGGTGGAGTTCGACGGGCCGCTCGCAGAGCACGACGGCGTTCTCGTACGGCCACCACCAGCCGGCGTGCTCGGCGACGGCGGCGAGGCCCGCGAGGCGCTCCCCGTGCTCGTCGAAGGCGGCGAGCCAGGCGGCGTCGTGCTGTCCGAGCACCGCGTCGAGCAGCACGAGACGTACGGCGCCCTCCCCGGCGCCCTCCCCCGGCTTCTCCTCCCCGGGCTTCTCCTCCCCGAGCTTCTCCTCCGCCGGCTCGACGACCCCCGTCGCCTCGACGACCCCCGCCTCCTCGAAGGCCTCCGTCGCCGCGGCGCGTATCCGGTCGACGAGGGCCCGCGTGAGGTCCCACAGCGGCGCCCCCGTCGCCTGCCAGTGGCTCGCCCAGCCGGCCGGGCCGAGCGCGTCGTGGAGGCGGCGGCGCTCCTCGGCCCACGGCCGGGTGCGCACCTCGTCCCGTACCGAACGGCCCGTGTCCGTCAGGTCCCGGAGGAGCGTGACGGCCGCGAGCGGCGAGTCCGCCCAGAGGATCCGCTCGGGCTCGGCGAGGCCCGCCGAACGGTAGGCGAGCCGGACGCCGGCCTCGGCGGCGGCGCGGTCGGCGGGTCCGGTGGCGGCGGCGACGGCCCGCCATCTGTCGGTGGTGGTGCGGTTCATCTCGGTGTCCCCCATGTCCTTCCCTGTTACTCCGGCGGACATCAGTCCGCGACGATCCGGTACGCGCCGGGCACGTACTCCCGCTGCCGCACCACCCGGTACCAGCCCTTGGGGAGGGGTATCGGCGCGTGTTCCTCGTGCACCACCCGTCCGCCCTCCGGCAGTTCGAGCAGGAGCGGGCCGAGAGGTCCCGGCTCCCGCACGAGCCGGCCGGGGCCGGGGATCGCGTGGGCGTGCCCGGTGACCTCGCCGAGGGCGAGGACCAGGCGGCCCCGGCCGTCCCTGGGCTCCCCCGCCGCCTCCTTCACCCGCTCCGGAACGGCCGCCTCCGCGACGGGCGCGATCAGCACGTCTCCCTGCCGGTACATGGCTCTCCCCTCCCCGTCCGGCACCTGCGGCCGAACACGAGAACGACGCTAGGGCCCGGCACTGACAACCGGTCGGGAGGCGACCCGGCGAGGGGCGTTGTCGGTGCCGCTTGGTAGAACTCTCTCCATCAGCCGACCCACCCGACCGTTGTCTGGAGCACCGTCATGACCGTTGGCACCCACCTGCAGGAATTCCACGGCCTGCCCGTGTTCGACTTCCCGGGCCTGGACGCGCGGGTCGAGCTGCCGGCGACGGACTCGGTCGCCTGGCGGATCTCCGCCCCGACGTACTCCGATCCCGGTGACGAGCTGTGGGGGCCGCAGTTCGAGCGGTTCCTGAAGACGGTCGACACGGGCCGGGTGCGCGCGCTGGTCGTCGGCGGCTGGGACGAGGCCTACGAGAACTCCTCCGCGGACATCGTCACCGCCCTGATCGGCGCCAACAACCGGCTGACGGCCCTGGAGGCGGTGTTCCTCGGTGACATGACCAGCGAGGACTGCGAGATCTCCTGGATCATCCAGTCCGACGTGACGCCGCTCCTCGCCGCCTACCCGGCCCTCCGGGAGTTCGGCGTGCGCGGTGGCTCGGAGCTGGCCTTCCCGTCGATCCGGCACACCGGTCTGGAGACCCTGGTCGTGGAGACCGGGGGCCTGCGCGCCGAGGTGGTGCGGGGGATCGTGGGCAGCGACCTGCCCGCCCTGGAGAACCTGGAACTCTGGCTCGGCACCGACGAGTACGGCGGAGACAGCACCCCCGAGGACCTGGCGCCGCTCCTCGCCGGCACGGCGTTCCCCGCTCTGCGCCGCCTGGGCCTGTGCGACAGCGTGATCCAGGACGCCGTGGCGGCCGCCGTCGCGGGCGCGCCCGTCGTCGCCCGGCTCGAGCGGCTCGACCTGTCCATGGGCGTGCTCACCGACGCGGGTGCGGCGGCCCTTCTCGACGGGCAGCCGCTGACCCATCTCGCCCACCTCGACCTCTCCCACCACTACCTGTCGGAGGCGATGTGCGAGCGGGTCCGCGCCGCGCTCGTCCCGTACGGCGTGACCGTCGACCTCAGTGACGCGCAGGTGGGCGAGGACGACGGCGACGGGGACGTCTGGCGCTACGTCGCGGTCGCCGAATGACCTCCGGCCCGCGCCTCGTGGTCGTCGGCGATCCGGCGGGCCGCCGCGTTGCTTTCTTCCAGGACGCGCTGCGGGCCGCCGGGCTGTCCGAGGCGCGGGCGGTGTCCTGGCCGGAGGTGCTCCGGGGCGGGGCGCGGTTCGCCGTCGGCGAGACCGTGCGCCTCGACTCGCCGGGCGAGGATCCGGAGGCCGACCGGCTGCTGCGCGGGGTCGACGATCCGGCCCGGGTCGAGGGCACCGGCCGCTGGTACGGACGGTTCACCACCGCCGTGGCGGACCTCGCCCGCTCCGTCGCGGAGGCGGGCGCCGTCCTCGTCGACGATCCCGCCGAGCTCGCGGTCCTGTTCGACAAGAGGCTGAGCCACGGCCGGCTCCGGGCGGCCGGGGTCCCGGTGCCCGAGTCGCCGACCTCGGGTCCCGACGCCCCGGTGGTGCGCGGTTGGGCGGACGTCAGGGCGCTGACCGCCGGGGCGGGTCTGCGCCGGGTGTTCGTGAAGCTCGCGCACGGCTCCTCCGCCTCGGGGGTGCTCGCGGTGGAGACGAACGGCGCGGGCCGGTTCCAGGCCACCACCTCGGTGGAGCGCGGAGCCGGCGGACGGCTCTTCAACTCCCTGCGGGTGCGGCGCTACACGGGCGAGCGCGAGGTCGCCGCGATCGTGGACGCCCTCGCCCCCGACGGACTGCACGTCGAGCGCTGGCTGCCGAAGGCGACCCAGGACGGCCGGGCGGCCGATCTGCGGGTGGTGGTGGTCGACGGGCGGGCCACCCATGCGGTGCTCCGCACCAGCCGCTCCCCCATGACCAATCTGCACCTGGGCGGTGCCCGGGGCGATCTGGACGCCGCGCGGGCGGCGATCGCCGCGGCCGGGGGCCGGTGGGCGGACGCGCTCGTGGTCTGCGAGCGGGCCGCCGCCGTCTTCCCGGGCACCCGGTGCGTGGGGGTCGACCTGCTGCCCGCGACCGGCTGGCGCCGGTTCGCCGTGGGCGAGGTGAACGCCTTCGGTGATCTGCTGCCCGGTCTCACGGGCCTGCCCGGCAGCGGGGCCGAGGGGCTCGACACGTACGCGGCGCAGGTCGCGGCGCAGTTCCGGAGCGGCCGGGGCGCGGACCCCGCTCACGGCTCCCCCCGCACCACCGGCACCACCCCCGCCACCGGCACCGCCACCGGCACCGGCACCGGCACCACCCCCGCCACCGCCACCGCCACCGCCACCGGCACCGCCAACACCACCAGTACCACCAGCACCGTCACAGGAACGAGCACCACGTGAACCAGCCCGACATGAACGCGATCGTCGGCAGCCACGATCTGCTCCTGGTCACCCTCGACACCCTCCGGTACGACGTGGCCGCCGAGCTCGCGGCCGAGGGCCGCATCCCGAACCTGGCCCGTCACCTCCCCGGCGGCGTCTGGGAGCGGCGGCACGCGCCGGGGAGCTTCACGTACGCCTCCCACCAGGCGATCTTCGCCGGCTTCCTGCCGACCCCCGCGGCCCAGGGCCCCCATCCGCGACTGTTCGCGGCCCGCTTCGCGGGCAGCGAGTCGACGGCGGACGGCACCTGGGTCCACGACACCCCGGACTTCGTCTCCGCGTTGGCGGGCGAGGGCTACCGGACGGTGTGCGTCGGCGGGGTGGGCTTCTTCAACAAGCAGCCGCCCCTGGGCTCCGTGCTCCCCGGCCTGTTCCGGGAGAGCCACTGGGAGCCCTCCTTCGGCGTCACCTCCCCGACCTCCTTCGAGTCCCAGGTCGCGTGCGCCGAGGAGGTCGTCGCCGGCCTTCCCCGCGAGGAGCGCCTCTTCCTCTTCGTCAACGTGTCGGCGCTGCACCAGCCCAACTGGTTCCATCTGCCGGGGGCGACCCGCGAGGCGGGCGACTCGCGGGAGACGCACGCGGCCGCCCTGGAGTACGTCGACCGGCACATCGGGCGGCTCTTCGCCGCGATGAGCAGCCGCCGCCCCTGTTTCGCGATCGTCTGCTCCGACCACGGCACCGCGTACGGGGAGGACGGCTTCACCGGGCACCGGCTCGGCCACGAGGTCGTGTGGACCGTGCCGTACGCGCAGTTCGTCCTGGCCGGTCCCGAAGGCGGGGCGGCGGCATGAGCAGCATCCCCCGCCCGTACCGGAGCTACGTCTACGCCTACCCGCACAAGACGGCGTACCGCGCGCTCACCGAGCGCCCGGAGCTGTCCGCGCTCTGGGCCGGGGAGCCGAAGGACGCGCTCTCCCTGTACGCGCACATACCGTTCTGCGAGGTCCGCTGCGGCTTCTGCAACCTCTTCACCCGGGTCGGCGCCCCGGACGAGCTGACCACCCGTTACCTCGACGCCCTCGACCGCCAGGCCGCCACCGTCCGCGAGGCGCTGGGGGACGCGGCGCCGGTGCGGTTCGCCACGGCCGCGTTTGGCGGCGGCACGCCCACCTTCCTCACCGCCGCCGAGCTGGAGCGGTTGTGCGACATCGCCGAGAAGCGGATGGGCGTGGACCTGCGGGCGGTGCCGCTCTCCGTGGAGACCTCGCCGGCGACCGCGACCGCCGACCGGCTCGCGCTGCTCGCGGACCGGGGCGCGACACGGCTCAGCATCGGCGTGCAGAGCTTCGTGGAGGCCGAGGCGCGGGCGGCGGTCCGGCCGCAGCGCCGCGCGGACGTCGAGGCGGCGCTCGGCCGGATCCGGGACACGGGCGTGCCCGTGCTCAACATCGACCTGATCTACGGCATCGACGGGCAGACGGAGCGGTCCTGGCGGGTCTCGCTCGACGCGGCCCTCGCCTGGCGGCCCGAGGAGCTGTACCTCTACCCGCTGTACGTGCGCCCGCTCACCGGTCTCGGCCGGATCCAGGACCCGGCGGCCGCCGACCGGGAGTGGGACGAGTCGCGGCTACGCCTGTACCGGTACGGCCGGGACCATCTCCTGGCGCACGGCTACGAGCAGGTGTCGATGCGGATGTTCCGCCGTGCGGACGCGGGCCCCGCCGGCCCGGACGACTACGCCTGCCAGACGGACGGCATGATCGGCCTGGGCTGCGGCGCCCGCTCGTACACCTCGGCCCTGCACTACTCCTTCGACTACGCCGTCGACATGCGGGAGATCCGCTCGATCATCGACGCGTACACGGAGACGGAGGACTTCTCGCGCGCCAGGCACGGATACGAGGTGAGCGGGGACGAGGCCCGTCGCCGGCATCTGCTCCAGTCGCTGCTCCAGGCCGAGGGCATGCCGGTCGCCGGGTACGAGGAGCGGTTCGGTTCCTCGCCGTTCGCGGACTTCGGCCCGGAGCTCGCCCGGTTCGAGGAGTACGGCTGGCTCGCGGACGCCCCGGCGGGGCTGCTGCGGCTGTCGCCCGAGGGGCTCGCGTACTCCGACGGGCTCGGCCCCGAGCTCTTCTCCCCCGCCGTGCGGGCCGCGATGGCCGCGTACGAGGCGAAGTAGGCGGCGCCCGTGGACCTCACGCTGCTCTATCGGGGCCCGCTCTCCTCCTGCGACTTCGACTGCCCGTACTGTCCCTTCGCCAAGCGCCGGGACAGCCGGGAGCAGTTGCGGGCGGACCGGGCGGCGCTCGAACGGTTCACCGGCTGGGCCGCCGCGCAGACCGGGGACCGGCTGCGGATCCTCTTCACTCCGTGGGGCGAGGGGCTCGTCCGGTCCTGGTACAGGCGGGCGTTGGTCGAGCTGTCCCGGCTGCCGCACGTGGAGCGGGTGGCGATCCAGACCAATCTGAGCTGCCGGACGGAGTGGCTGGCGGAGGCGGACCCGGCGAGCGTGGCCCTGTGGTGCACGTACCACCCGGGGCAGACTCCGTACGGGCGGTTCCTCGCGAAGTGCCACGAGCTGGCCGAGCGGGGCGTCCGGTACAGCGTCGGGGTGGTCGGTCTGCCCGAGCACCGGGAGGACGCCCGCCGGCTGCGGGACGCGCTGCCGCCGCACGTCTACCTCTGGGTGAACGCGGCCGAGGGGCACACGTACACCGACGCGGAGGCCGAGGGCTGGACGGAGCTCGACCCGCTCTTCCCGTACAGCCGGCATCCGCACCGCTCGGCGGGGCTGCCCTGCCGCACCGGGGAGTCGGTGGTCTCGGTGGACGGCGAGGGGACGGTGCGGCGCTGTCACTTCGTCAGGGCCGGGCTGGGGAACCTGTACGACGGTTCGTACCGTGCCGCGCTGCGTCCCCGCTCCTGCCCCCTCGCCGTCTGCGACTGCCACATCGGCTACGTCCACCTGGAGACGCTGCCGCTGTACGACGTGTTCGCCGGCGGGGTCCTGGAGCGGATCCCCGCCGCACCGCGTCCTACAGGGGCATGAGGTCGGGGCGCTTCGCCTCGACGTGGTCGCCGGAGCTCTCGCCGCGCAGCCGGCGCCCGATCCAGGGCACCAGGTACTCCCGGGCCCAGTGGATGTCGTCCTTGCGGACCTCCAGGGTGCCGCGCGGCGGGACCGGCGGCCAGGGCTGGTCCGGGTCGGCGGGCACGGGCAGGCCGAGGACCTGGGCGGCGCGCAGGGCGACGCGGGTGTGTCCCTCGGGCGAGAGGTGCAGCCGGTCGTCGTCCCAGGCGCGCCGGTCCTGGACGGACTTCAGCGACCACAGGTCGAGGACCGGGCAGCCGTAGCGGTCCGCGATGGCCCGGACGTGGCCGTTGTAGGTGGCGATCTTGCCGCGCAGGTGCTTGAGGAGGGCCACGCCGCGGGTGTCGAAGCCGGTGGTCACCATGACGGTGCCGACGGCGGAGGTCAGGTCGGCGACGGCGCGCTCGAAGCGCTCGGCCACGTCGTCCGGGTCCGTCCCGGGGCGGATGATGTCGTTGCCGCCCGCGCAGAAGGTCACCAGGTCGGGGGCGAGTTCCTTCGCCCGCGGGACCTGTTCCGCCACGATCTGGTCGAGGAGGCGCCCGCGTACGGCCAGGTTGGCGTAGCGGAAGGCGTCGTGCTCCGGCAGCTGGTCGGCGAGCAGGACCGCGAAGCGGTCCGCCCAGCCGGTGTACGTCCCGTCGGGGCCGGGGTCGCCGACGCCCTCGGTGAAGCTGTCACCGATCGCCGCGTACGACCCGAATGCGTTCTTGTCTGTTGATCTCGAATCGTCTGCCACGGGAGCACATCCTCCCCCTTCCGGTGTGACCTACGCGACCGTAAGGAGGGGTTGACGAGGGGTGACATATGCCACCGATAAAGATTCCGCCAAGCCGGAATACTCCGGAGGCCCGGCCCGGTGGTGCCCGCGGCGGGGGGGGCCCCCCCCCCGGGCCGGGGGGCGCGGTCACCCCCCCGGCGCCCCGGGCCCGCCCGCCCCGCCCCCAGCGCGCCCGGGCCGCGAGCCAGGCGCCGTCCCTGGCCCGGTCCAGGCTCCAGCAGCCGAGCAGATG
>NZ_JBEXSZ010000165.1:0-17775 GCF_040613865.1 Streptomyces sp. NPDC006197
CGAGCGGCGGGGCCGCCAGGTGGAAGGCGAGCACGGACCAGAAGACGCTGAACGCCGCGAAGACGCACGCCCCGAGCAGCGCCGAGATCCGCAGCTCCCGGTGGACCGCGAGGAGCCGGGGAAGCCCGCCCAGGAGCCCGGCGTACGAGGTGTCCCCCCGCGACCCCAGCCGTTCGGGCAGTCGACGGGGGAGGACGAGGAGCAGCGCCGCCGTCGCCACGGCCGCCACCGCGTAGGCCACCCGCCAGCTGCCGCTCGCGTCGGCCACGGCGCCCGAGACCGTACGGGAGAGCGTCGAGCCCAGCGTCAGGCCCAGGCCCACCAGACCCACGACGCGGCCCTGCCGCCCGGGGCCGGCGAGCACCGCCGCCACCGGGGTGAGGATCTGCGGCAGCACCGTCGTGGTGGAGAGCGCGAGGGTCGCGAGCGCCAGGGTGACCACGTCGGGCGCCGCCGCCGCGACGAGCAGGGCGGTACTGGTCAGGGCGAGCAGCACCGAGGTGAGGCGGCGCAGCCGCGCGGAGTCGGCGAGCGGCACGAGCAGCAGGATGCCGAGCGCGTACCCGATCTGGGCGGCCGAGGCGATCAGCCCCGCCGTCCGCTCCGACACGTCCAGGCCGCGCGCCACGGCGGCGAGCAGCGGCTGCGGGAAGTAGATGTTGGCGACGGTGACCGCTCCCGCCACGGCGAGGAGCAGGACGTTCACGCGCGGGGCGGAGGTGGCGGGGGCGGGGGTGCGTGGGACCACGGAGGCCCTTCCGTACGGGGGAGGGGGACGCCTCCAGGCTCCCGGTCGCCACCCCGGCCGATCAAGATGTCATCATGAAACCGGCGTTGAGCCACACTCAACGATCAGTGGACGCCAAGGGGTGGGGCCGGTGCTCGAACGGTACGAACTGGAAGCGTTCCTCACGCTCGCCGAGGAACTCCACTTCGGGCGCACCGCCGAGCGCCTCGGCGTCTCCACCGGTCGGATCAGCCAGACCGTCAAGAAGCTGGAGCGCCGCGTCGGCACCCCGCTCTTCGCCCGCACCAGCCGCAGCGTCCGGCTCACCCCCGTCGGCCACGCCCTGTACGAGGACCTCCTGCCCGCCCACCGGCAGATGCGGGCCGCCCTCGAACGCGCCACCGCCGCCGGGCGAGGCGTCCACGGCAGGCTGCGCGTCGGCTTCGGCACCCCCTGGAGCGGCGAGCTGCTCACCGCCGCGGCCGAGGCCGTGACCGCGCTCCACCCGGGCTGCGAGATCACCGTCCGCGAAGTCCCCCTCGACGGCGGGGTCCGCGCCCTCCAGGACGGGACGCTGGACGTCCAGGACACCGCCTTCCCCGTGCGCGAGCCGGACCTGACCACTGGCCCCGTCCTCGTCACCGACGAGCGGGTGCTCCTCCTGCCCGTCGGCCACCCGCTGGCCGGCCGCGCGTCCCTCGGCCCGGAGGACCTCGCGGGCCTCGACCTGATCGCCCCCGGCGGTGCCGTACCCCGTTACTGGGTCGACCACCACTACCCGCGCAGCACCCCGTCCGGAGCCCCCGTCGGCCGGGGCCCGGCCGCCGCCACCTGGCAGGAGGTCCTCTCCCACGTGACCGCGGGCCGGGGCGCGTCCCCCGGTGCGGCCCGCGGCGCCCAGTACCATCCCCGCCCCGGCATCGCCTACGTCCCGGTGCGCGGCGTCCCGCCCCTGGAGTACGGCCTGGTGTGGCCGACCGCCTCCGACTCGGCTCTGCTCAGGGCCTTCGTGGCGGCGGTCAGCGCGGCCCCCTAGCCTTCCGGCCGTGCGACCAGGGTGCCCGCCAGATGGTCGTACGCCACGTGTGCGTGGAGGCGGACGCCGGTGACGAGGGTGTCGTCGTCCGCGTAGAAGTGCGGGTTGTGGTTGGTGACGAGCCCGCGCCCGCCCTCCACCGGAACCGGTCTGCCGGAGGCGTCCAGCGTGGCGTCCTGGACGCCCAGCATCACGTACAGACCGCCGAACCGGCCGATGAACTCGGAGACGTCGTCGTAGCCGAGCGTCGCACCCGTCTCCACGACGCGCTCCTCTCCGACCACTCGGCGGAGGGTCGGCAGCCCGGCCCCCACCCACGGCCCGCTGTTGTGCACGGGCGGCACGGACTGCAGGTACTCCACCGTGGCCGTCGCGCCGTACGCCGCCGCGGAGTGCTCGGCCAGCGTCGTCAGACGGCGCTGGACCTCCGCCATGTCGGACTCCACGACGCAGCGGACCGTGCCCCACAGGGTCACGGTCTGGCCGATGATGTTGAAGCGGCCCACGTCCTCGACGTGCCCGATCGTCACCGTCACCGGGTCGAAGGCCGAGACCTGCCGGTAGAGCTGGCCGATGCCCGTGAGGACCGCGCCGACCGCCGGCATCGGGTCGGTTCCCTCCCAGGGCGTGGAGCCGTGCACCTGCTTTCCGTTGACGACGATACGGACCAGGGTGGAGGCGCCGTACTGGTTGCCGACCCTGTATCCCACGTACCCCTTCGGATACGGCGTCACGTGCATGCCGAAGGCCATCGTCGGCACCGGTCCGGCGAAGGCGCCCGCCTCGACCATCGCCCGCGCCCCGCCCTCCTCCGTCACCGGCGGGCCCTCCTCGGCGGGCTGGAACACGAAGAGGACCGTGCCGGGAAGCCGCTCCCGGACACCCGCGAGCACCGTCGCCGCACCCATCAGCATCGCCGTGTGGCAGTCGTGCCCACACGCGTGCGACACGGGGAACGGGCCGCCCGGATACTCGGCGTCCACCGCCTCGGAGGCGAAGTCCGCCCCGCACAGGTCCCTCACCGGCAGCGCGTCCATGTCCGCCCGCAGCGCCACGACCCGCCCGCCGTCCGGTGCCGCCCCGCGCAGGACGCCCACGACCCCGTGCCCCGCGATGCCCGTACGGACCTCGTCGAGACCCAGGGCGCGCAGGTGGTCCGCCACCAGACGGGCCGTGTTCACCTCCCGGTTGGACAGCTCCGGATGCCGGTGCAGATGGTGCCGCCAGGCCACCACCCGACCGGCCGCCCCGGCCGCCCGCCCGTCCAGTTCGTCGTGGATCGCCTCGCTGCCCAACGGGACTCCCTCTCGTACCGGAACCGTGTGCCACCAGCCTGCCACCCGGGAGGTGCGGGACGAGGCACGGACCGCCCGGGTCGGCCGTTCGGACAGCGCGGCACCGGTCAGGCCGGGGCGCTCACCGCCTCCGGGCCGCTCCGCGCGATGATGGCCGCCGTGTCCACGCCCGCCGGCAGCGTCCCGAAGGCGAGGCCCCGGTCTCCGTCGAGGCGGGAGGCGCAGAACGCGTCCGCGACCGCCGGGTGGCCGTGCCGGACGAGCAGGGAACCCTGGAGGACCAGGGCGAGGCGCTCGACAAGGCGTCGTGCCCCGTATGCCGCCGCGTCCGGGTCGCCGAGCCCCGCGAGGTCCTTGCGGAGGCCCGCGACCGCCGCGTCGAGCCGCCGGTCGGCGCCCGCGCCCCGGTCCACCTCCGCGAAGTACGCCTCCACCGCCTCCGGCTGACGGGACATCGCCCGCAGGACGTCGAGCGCGGCGACGTTCCCGGAGCCCTCCCAGATCGACGGCAGCGGCGACTCCCGGTAGAGCCTCGGCAGCCCCGAGTCCTCGACGTAGCCGTTGCCCCCGAGGCATTCGAGTGCCTCGGCGGCGTGCGCGGGGGCCCGCTTGCACACCCAGTACTTGGTGACCGCGAGACCGAGCCGGCGCAGCTGCTCCTCCTCGGCGTCACCGCGGGCGGCCCGGTCCACCGCCCCGGCCAGCCGCAGCGACGCGACCGTCGCGGCCTCCGCCTCCACGGCCAGGTCCGCGAGGACGTTCCGCATCAGCGGCTGGTCCACGAGGCGTGCCCCGAACGCCGCGCGGTGCGTGGCGTGGTGCACGGCCTGTACGAGCCCGAGGCGCATTCCGGAGGCCGAGCTGATGGCGCAGTCGAGCCGCGTCATGTTGACCATCCGGATGATGGTGGCCACCCCGCGCCCCTCCTCGCCGACCAGTCGGCCGAGGGCGCCCTCGTACTCGATCTCGGAGGAGGCGTTGGACCGGTTGCCCAGCTTGTCCTTGAGGCGCTGGAGCCGGATCGCGTTGCGGCTGCCGTCGGGCAGCACGCGGGGCACCAGGAAGCAGGACAGGCCGCCGGGGGCCTGCGCCAGGGTGAGGAAGACGTCCGACATCGGCGCCGAGGTGAACCACTTGTGCCCGGTCAGCGTGTACTGCCCGGGCTCTCCCGTCGGCACGGCACGGGTCGTGTTCGCCCGGACGTCCGAGCCGCCCTGCTTCTCGGTCATCGACATCCCGGCGATGATCCCGCGCTTCTCCGTCGGCACCCGCAGCCCGAAGTCGTACGCGGAGGAGGTGAGCAGCGGCTCGTACACCTCGGCGAGCTCGGGCTGGACGCGCAGCGCGGGCACCGCCGCGTACGTCATGGAGACCGGGCACAGGTGCCCCGCGTCGGCCTGCCCCCACACGAACACCTTGGCCGCACGCGCCACGTGCGCGCCCGGCCGCTCGTCGCGCCAGGGAGCGGCGCCCAGCCCGTGCCGTACGGCCACGTCCATCAGTTCGTGCCAGTACGGATGGAACTCGACCTCGTCGATCCGGTGGCCGTAGCGGTCGTGGGTGTGCAGCACGGGGGAGTGGCGCTCGGCGAGCCGGCCCCACTCCTGGGCCTCCTCGCCTCCCGCCTTCGCCCCGAGCTCACGGACCTCGGCCTCGGCCCAGCCCGCGCCCTCCCGGCGCAGCGCCTCCAGGAGCGCGGGGTCGGCGGAGACGTCGTGACCGGTCAGCGGCGGTACCTGGTTGGTGACCTCATGCGTGGTCGGCATCGGGAACTCCCAGTGCTCGCAGGGTGAACGTGACGAGTGCGGGTACGGTTTCGGGGCCGACGGACCCCTCCGCCAGCGGTCCGACGAGCGCCTCCGCGCCCGCCCCGACCAGCGCCGAGGCCGTCAGGGCCGCGTCCTGGGGCGGCAGCTCGCCCGAGCGCACGCCCTCCTGGACGCGCGCGGCGAACACGTCCCGGAACGCGCGCCGGAAGACCAGCCGCTCCGCGTCCACGGCCGGGTCGACCGGTTCGGCGAGCAGCGCGTAGGCGAGGCGCGGCGACTTCAGGGCCCGCTGGGCGAAGGTCTCGATCACGGCGACCACCCGCTCGGCCGCCGAACCGTGTCCGGGGTGCCCGGCCGCCTCGGACACGGCCGCCACCTCCCGGCTCACCACAGCCCTGAACAGTTCGACGGCGAGCTCGGCCTTGCTCGGGAAGTGGCGGTAGACGCTGCCGGTGGCGATTCCGGCGCGCGCGGCGACGGCGGCCATCGTGCAGCCCGCGTACCCCTGCTCGGCGAGCAGCTTGAGGGCCGCGTCGACGACCGACGCGCGCTGGGCGTCGAGCCGGGCCTGGACGGCGGGGGTACGTCGGTAGGGCATGGAAGGAGTGAAGCAGTGATTCACTGCTTCATCAAGGGGCCGGCCCAGGGCGTCCCCTTGACGTGGAGTTCCGGTCGTCAGCGGCCGGTCAGGTCGCGGAGCGCGAAGTCGTCCGGCAGCGGGGTGCCGAGCCCGTCGAGGGCCGCGACGAGTTTCTTCTCCTCGTACGTGAAGTGGGACTCCACGAGGGCCATGAGGCCGTCCAGCTCGCCGCGGACCCGCCGGGCCTCCGGCGGGTCGAGTTCGGTGCGCGGCTCGGACGGCAGGGCGTCCAGGAGGTTCTGGAGGCGGACCAGGATCTCCTCCACCTGCACGTGGTCGCGGGCCAGTTCGTCGAGCACGGGCCGCAGCGCCGGGTACGCCTCGGCGAGGACGGGGAAGACGCCCCGGTCCTCGGCGGTGTGGTGGCGGGTGAGCGCGGAGCAGAAGGCGAGGCAGTGCGCCCGCAGGTTTCGGGGGCGGACGCCGCCGGAGAGGAAGGAGTCCAGCTCCTCGCGGAGGCGGGCGAGCTCCTCGCGGAGCCAGAGGTGCACGTCGACGAGTTGGTTCCCGAACGCCGTGAGGCGGTCGGCCGGTTCGGAGGTGGTGGCCATGGGGCGCATGCTCCCAGCCGACGCGGGACGGCGCACGCCCCTTCCCCGAACGGGAAGGGGCGTGCGCCGGAGCGGTGGTGTGCTCAGCCGGTGAAGACCTCGGTCAGCGACCAGATCGCGAGGCCCGCCATGCAGACGCCGCCGATCCGCTGCACGGTCTTGAGGGGGACGCGCTTGGCGATGAAGCGGCCGGCGACCAGGGCGAGGGCGGAGACCGTCGTCAGGGCGGCGAACGAACCGATCGCCGTCGACCAGGTGCCGTTGGTGGCGGCCAGGTTCGCGGTGGTGATCTGGGTCAGGTCGCCCCACTCGCTGATGAAGACGGCCATGAAGGCGGTCGAGAAGACGGGCCAGAAGCCGCTGACCGTCCGGCCGCCCTCGTCGGCGTCGTCGTCATCGCCCCCGCCGCGCAGCAGCATGAAGGCGCCGAAGCCGAACATCAGGGCCGATACCAGCTTGACGGACCAGCCCGGGAGCAGCCCGAGCAGGCTGCCGGCGCCCACCGCGATGGCGACGTGGGCCAGGAAGGCGGTGGAGGTGCCGATCCACACGTACAGCGGACGCATGCGCGTGCCCATGGCGAGGGACGCGAACATCGTCTTGTCGGGAAGCTCGGCGAGGAAGATCAGCCCGAAGGCGGTGAGGATCGCCAAGGGGTCGAGGTGCATACCGGGGCTCTCTGCTCGGTCCGGGCCCCGCGGCTCCGCACGACACCTCGGTGGGCGACGGGAGGACCACTCGGCCCGGCATGACGGACCACGCCCACGGGAACGCGGACGCGGCTGTTGCCTGGCCGAAGGTCTCGCCCGTCCACGTGATCCGCGGACCCGGTCACCGGGAACCCGAGGGCTCCAGTGTGTCGACGACCGGTTCGCAGGGCTACTCCCCTTCGCTGTCGCCCAGTGTAACGGACGAGAGCGCGCAGATGAGTAGACACTGTCTACTCGATCTTGGTAGACAGTGTCCATGTCACTGAAAGAGAACGAGGACGGGCTGCGCGACCGGCTCGTCAGGGTCGGCGTCGAGCTGGTGAACGCCGAGGGCGCCCAGGCCCTCTCGCTCCGCGAGATCGCCCGCCGCGCCGGCGTCTCCCACGGAGCCCCACGGCGGTACTTCCCCACCCACCTGGAACTGCTCTCCGCCATCGCCCGCCAGGGCTTCGCCGAACTGGCCGCCCGCGTCGCCGAGGAGGACCCCGAAGGGGCCACGGCTCGCGAACGGATCGGGGTCCTCGCCCGTGTCTACCTCGACTACGCCGGCACCCGGCGCGGCATGTACGAGCTGATGTTCCGGCACGACCTCCTCGAGAGCGGACGGCTCGGGCTGCGCGAGACCAGCCTGCCGCTCTTCGCCCACCTCACCGGGCTCGTCGCCCGCGTCCGTCCGGCGGCCGACCCCGCCCTCCTCGCCGGCGTCCTCTGGGCCAACCTGCACGGCCTCGCGCAGCTCTGGCACTGGGGCAGCCTCCGCCTCGCCACCGGCGGCGACGACCCGGGCCCCCTGCTGGCCGCCGCGCTCGACGCGCACCTCGGCCCCGCGGAGCCCGCCCCGTGAACCGCACCCTCGCCTGCAGCGTCGTCGGCGCCGCCGTCGTCGCCCTCGACGGCACGGTCCTGACCGTCGCCCAACCCGCCCTCCAGCGCGACCTGGGCGCCGAGGTCGGCCAGGTGCAGTGGACCAGCACCGGCTACCTCGTCGCCGTCGCGAGCCTCCTCGTCCTCGCGGGCCGCCTCGGCGACCGGTGCGGCCACCACCGGGTCTTCGCCGTCGGCGCCCTCGGCTTCGCCGCCGCCTCCACCGGCATCGCCCTGGCCCCCGGCATCGGCACCGTGATCGCGCTCCGCGTGCTCCAGGGCGTCTGCGGGGCGCTCCTCCAGCCCGCCACCCTCGGCATGCTGCGCACCGCCTTCCCGCCCGAGCGGCTGGCGACCCCGATCGCCGTACGCACCGCCGCCATCGGCCTCGCCGCCGCGACCGGCCCCCTCGTCGGCGGCGCGCTGGTCTCCTCGTACGGCTGGCGCGCGGTCTTCCTCCTCGGCGTCCCCCCGACCCTCGCCATCGGCCTTCTCGCCCTGACCTCACCGACCCACCGACGGCCGGATTCCCCCGACGGGAGGGGACCCGACCCCCTCGGCGCCCTGCCCTCGCCGGACCACCGCCCGACGTCCGGCCCCGCCGTGCCTGCCCCGCTCGGTACCCCGGCCTCGCCGGACCGCCCAGCGGCGGGCTCTGCCGACTGCCCGGCGTCCGGCCCCGCCGCGGCCGACCCGCTCTGCGCCCCTGCCTCGCCGGGGCGCCCACCGACGGATTCCCCCGACCGCCCGGCGTCCGGCCCCGTCGCGCTCGACCCGTTCGGGGCCCTTCTGCTCGCCGCCGCGCTCGGGCTGCTCGTCCACGGTCTCGACGAGGCGTCCCGTCCCGGTGGCATCGGTGCCGCCGTCCTCGCCTGGGGCGCGGCTCTCGGCGCCGGGACGGCCTTCGCGCGGCACGAGCGGCGCGTCGCCGACCCGTTGCTGCCCCCGGCGCTGCTCCGGAGCATGCCGGTCGTCGCGGGGCTCACCGTGCTCCTCGCGGCCTCCGCGGCCCTCTTCGGCGCGCTCTTCGTGGCGACGTACTTCCTCCAGGACGTCCAGGGGCTCGACCCCCTCGACTGCGCGCTGCGCGTCCTGCCCCTCGCCGTCCTCATGGTCCTCGGCGCGCCGCTCTGCCCGCCGCTCCAGCGCCGCTTCGGCCCCCGCCGCACCGCCACTGCCGGGGCCGGGCTGCTCACGCTCGGGGTCCTGCTGCTCTCCCGGCTCGACGTGACGGCCGGCGCGGCCCCCGTCGGCGTCGCCTCCGCGCTTCTCGGCGCCGGGTTCGTCACGCTCATGGTCACCGCGACCTCCGTGGTCGTGCACCGCGCCCCCGAGGCCCACGCCGGGGTCGCCGGCGGTCTCCAGCAGACCGCGATGAACGTCGGCCCGGCGCTCGGCGTCGCCACCGCGACCCTCCTCCTCGCCCTCGTGCCCGACGGCGGCTTCGTACCGGTCCGGGGCGTCGCGCTCCCGGTCCTGGCGGTGATCGCCGCGCTCGCCGTCCCGGCCGCCCTGGCCCTGCCCGGCCGGGCCGACCGCCGTGGGACACGCCCGGACCCGACGGCACCCCGGCCCGGCGGACGGCCCTGCGTACGATCATGAGATGCCCGCAGCCGGTCACCGCCGTCCCCCCGGCACGGCGGCGCGCACCCAGTTCAACCTCGGTCGCGCGCTGCCCTTCCTGGTCATGGTCCTGACGGTCGCAGCCGATCTGCTCACCCCCGACCGGGAGCGTTTCGACCGGCTCCTCGTCGCCGCGCCCGCGCTCGCCGCCGTCACCTGGAGCGTGCGCGGGACCGTCGGCATCGGGCTGCTCGCCATGGCCGTCCGCGTGCTCCTCGCTCCGAGCCGGGAGGTGACGTCCGCCACCGAACTCATCGCCAGCGAGACGGTGCTCGCCGCGGCGACCGCCGCCGCGGCCTGGGTCAGCCGGGCCAGGACCCGCTACGAACGGGACCTGCGGGAGGTGACCGCCGTCGCCGAGGTCGTCCAGCGGGTCGTCCTGCGCCCGCTGCCCGAGCGCCTCGGCCGCTTCGACCTGCACCTGCTGTACGTCGCGGCCGCGGCCAAGGCGAGGATCGGCGGCGACTTCTACGAGGCCGTCAGGATCCCCGGCGCGGTGCGCGTCATGCTCGGCGACGTCCAGGGGAAGGGCCTCGGCGCCGTCGAGACCGCCTCCGTCCTGCTCGGCTCCTTCCGCGCCGCCGTCAACGAGGCCCGCGACCTCGCGGACCTCGCGGACCGGCTCGACGAGGGCCTCGCCCGCTACGGAGCCTGGGACCCGGACTCCGACGCCGCCGAACGCTTCGCCACCGTCGTCCTGGTGGAGCTCCCCGACGGCCGTGACGTCGCACGGCTCCTCAGCTGCGGCCACCCCGCCCCGCTGCTCCAGCGGGCGACCGGCGTCGAGCCCGTGCACTTCGCCGACCCCTCCCTGCCCGTCAACCTCGCCGGTCTCGCCGACAGCCACCACCGGATCGAGGAGGTGCCCTTCGGGCCGGGGGACCGGCTGCTCCTCTACACCGACGGCGTCAGCGAGACCCGCGACCGGGCCGGCACCTTCTACCCGCTGGAGCCGCGCCTGCGGGGCTGGGCCCGGGAGCCGGCCGCGGAGCTGCCCGCGCTCCTCCACCGGGACCTCGCCGCCTACGGGGCGGACGGCCTCGACGACGACGTGGCCGCCGTCCTCGTGGTCCGCCCGCCCGCAGGTCCTGTCTGACCATTCCCCCTGACGGGGCCTGCCGCTCAGTCGCGCGCCGGCACCGGCCGGAACGTGCCCCCGTACATGGGCAGCTCGATCCGGTCGCCGTAGCGGGCGAGCTGGGCCCAGGGCCGGTTGATGCCGGCGGAGCCGTACGCACGGACGCGGGTGACGGTGTCGAGGTCGAGGACGTCGACGAGGACCTCCTCGCCGGTCCCCGCCTGCTGCCGGACGGTCCCCTCCGGGTCGACGATGACGCTGGCGCCGACTCCGGCCGGGTCGGCGGCGTTGACGTTGACGACGTACACCTGGTTCGTCCAGGCGTTGGCCCGGGCGCAGACCAGTTCCATCTCCCGGTCGCGGGTGGTGGTCAGCGTCGGCTGGATGATCACCTCGGCGCCCAGCCAGGCCAGCTGGCGCGCGGTCTCCGGGAACGAGCCGTCGTAGCAGATGGCGAGCCCCGCGCGGCCGATGCCGGGCAGGTCGAAGACGACGAACTCGCTGCCGGGCCGCGTCTGCTCGTACGGCTGCCAGGGGAAGACCTTGCGGTAGCGGGCGGCGATCTCGCCCTCGGGGGAGACGGCGAGGGCCGTGTTGTAGACGTGGCCGTCGTCGGCCTGCTCGTAGACGCTGCCGGGGACCAGCCAGAGCTCGGTCTCACGGGCCAGGGCGCCGAGCCGGTCCGTCAGCGGGCCGGGGATCGGCACGGCGGCCTCCCGCATCCACTCCGCGCGGGACTGGAGCAGCGGAGCCTCCGCGGAGAGCAGCAGCTCCGGGACGACGACGAGCTGGACGTGCGGGAAGGTGTCGCGTACCGCGCGGACCTGGTCGGCGAACCGTTCCCAACTGGCCTTCGGGTCGTGGGCGACGGGCGTGGTCTGGAGGGCGGCGAGGGCGAGGGTGCGCATGGGTGTCAGTTCTCCGTGACGGACAGGGTGGTGACGGCCGTGCGGCCGTCCTGGAAGAAACGGCGGTGGCGGATGCGGACGAGCAGCATCACGACGCCGCCGAGGACGATCGAGCCGACGCCGAGGAGGAAGACCCCGCCGACCCCGCCGACCGACGTGGAGCCGTAGCCGGGGTCGGCCATGTCGTAGGCGCTGCGGACGAACGCCGCCAGCATCATCAGGCCGCCGGTCGCCGGCAGGACGCCCTTGACCAGCAGGTCGCGCGGGGAGTCCCGCAGCTGCCGGCGGAAGTACCAGGCGCAGGCGAAGCCGGTGACGCCGTAGTAGAAGGCGATCAGGAGGCCGATCGACAGGATGGCGTCGCCGAGGAAGTCGGCGGAGACCAGGGTGAGCAGGACCAGGGCGACGGCCGCCACGGCTCCGCAGAACACCGTCCCGAAGGCGGGGGTGCGGAAGCGCGGGTGCATGCGGCCGAAGGCGGCGGGCAGGGCGCCGTGCGCGCTCATCGAGAGCGTGCTCCGGGGGGTGGAGCCCGCGCAGGTCAGCAGGGCACCGACGGCCGAGACGGCGATGGCGAGCGTGACGACCCGGCTCGCGGCGCCGCCGAGCACGGCGGGCGCGAGGTGGGTGAGGACGTCGGCCGCGTTCTCCTCGTCGCCCAGCCCGAGCCCGCCGGTGCCGGTCCCGGCGAAGGAGATCGCGGCGAACGCGGTGAAGAGATAGGTGACGAGCAGGATCAGGGTGGAGACGATCGCGGCCCTGCCGGGCGTGCGGCCGCTGTCGACGGTCTCCTCGTTGAAGGTGATCAGGGCGTCCCAGCCCCAGTAGACGAACAGGCAGAGGAGCACGGCCTCGGCGAAGGAGCCGAAGTCGTCGAAGGCGAAGGGGTCGATCCAGCTCGGGGACGGGGTGGCGGCGCCGTCCCGGGCGAAGGCCGCGACGCCGAAGGCGAGCAGTGCGAGGAGCTGGAGGCCGAGCATCGCGTACTGCACGTGGGCGGCGAGCTGGATGCCCCGGTAGGCGACGACGACGACCAGGGCGAGCAGGAGGACGGCGACGGCGGTCACGGCGAAGGTGCTGCCGGCCGCCGCGTCGAGCCCGAGGAAGGCGAGCAGCGCGGAGGCTCCGACCTGGGCGAGTGCGGTCATCGCGAGGACGGTCGCGACCAGGACCGTCCAGCCGCCCGCCACCCAGCCGACGGCCGGGCCGAACGCCCGAGTGTTCCACACGAAGGTCGTGCCGCAGTCCGGCATGCGCCGGTTCAGCTCCCGGAAGGCGAAGGCCGTGAGGAGGATCGGCACGAAGCCGAGGATCAGGGCGGCCGGGGCCCGGTCGCCGACCACGAGGGTCACCAGGCCCAGGGTGATCGCGATGCTGTAGGCGGGGGCCACGGAGGCGAGCCCGAGGGCCGTCGTGGCGAGGAGACCGACGGAGTCGCCTCGCAGCCCCTTCCCGGGGGGCGGTGCCGAAGGGGGTGGCATGTCGGATGCGCGGGTCATGAGGGCCTCCTGGTGAGGGGCGTGCGGACGCTCCGCTTTCGTTAAACGGAGATTTAAGGAATCGCACGTGGTGCGGTCAAGGCCTGGAGCTGTATCTTTTGGTTTCGATTTAGTTCACGAGATGGTGGAGGGGTCCCGGTGGCGCGGAACAAGGACCAGGAGGCCCGGCGTGCCCAGCTGGGCGAGGCCGCGGCGCGGGCCCTGCTCAACCGCGGGCTCGAAGGACTCCGGCTGAGGGACGTCGCCGAGGAGGCCGGGGTCACACCGGCCGCGGTCCTGTACTACTACGAGGACCTCGACGCCCTGATGTACGAGACCTTCCAGCAGGCCATGGAACGGTTCTGCCGGGAACGCGAGGCGGCGGCCGAGCGGCACGCCGACGCCCGGGAGCGGCTCACCACCTGCATCGCGTCCGGAGTGGCGTCGGGCCCCCAGGACCGGCTGCCCCGACTGCTGTTCGAGTACTGGCCCCGCACGCTCCGCGACCCGAAGGCCGCCGCCCTCGACAGCGTCCTGACGGAGCGCCAGATCGGCGTCTACCAGGGGATCCTGGTGCTCGGCGAGGCCCAGGGCCACTTCACCCTGACGGACCCCGCCCGCCTCGTCGCCGCCAACTTCGTGGCGATGGAGGACGGCTACCAGATGGACGTGCTCGCCGGCCGCCGCTCACCCCGCGAGGTGATCACCGCCCTCCACTCCTACGCCCGCGCGGCGACCGGATACCTGCCGGACGCGCCTTAGCCTGTTCTTTGTCTTCGGCGGTCCGCGACTGGGTCGGGCGGGCCCATGAAGGCGTCGAGCTCTTCGATGATCTTGCGGAGCTCGCGGGCTCCACGAGGCGACATGGCTCGGATCACGCCGTCGAGTAGGGCACGGCCTTCGAGAGGGTTGCCGCAGCAGTACCAGTGCACGTCGCCGAACTCGTCGTCGTGCCAGAGCTCGCGCGCGGGCCTGTGGACGTAGTCCTTCCATAGGCGCAATGCCGCACTGGTGTCCCCCGGTTGGAGGTAGTTCCGCGTGCGTTCAAGGCGAACGATCTCGGACAGCGCTCGCGGGGAGAGGCGGTCGATGGCCGGCCTTGAGCGCTGTGACTGCTGCCGGACCGGGGCTCCGGCCCGAATGCGTCCTGGCCGTCTACGCGGCATGGACCTTTCGGTTGGTCGTCATGCCGCACATGGTGCCACAAGGTCGAACGGTGTCTCGAACGGGTTCGCTCGCCCGGGGGTTCGCCGGACGTGGGGCGGCCTTCGTCTGATCATGTGCTCCGACCGAGGAGTACACGTGCCACGACGAAGGCCGTGAGGGTGAGTCTGCTGCACCACGATGTCCGGCGGGAGGCGTTCGCGGATGCGTCACGCTTCCGGGGAGAGTTCTACGAGTGCCTGACCGCCCGGCGTGATGAACTGTTCGAACTGGCCGACGCACTGCTGTGCGTCGAGGGGCCGGTGGTCTCGCCGGTGGATCCGACGGTGGTGCCTGAGCACCGGCGTGGGCACGGAGCGTTGTACGGAGCCCTCAACACGGCCGGACCAACGTCGAGCGGCCGCGGACGCTGCTGGCCGGGCTGCCGCTGCCGCGGTTCGAGGGCGGGCGCCTGGTGCCGGCGGTCGATGTGTCGCCGTGGTTGCGGTCGGACGTGCCCTGCTCGGCGGACGGGCTGTTCTGCCACGTCTACGGGCGGGCGAAGTCCGCGTCGCAGTTCATCCCGGGCCGGCCCCACTCCTTCGTCGCTGTCCTGGAGCCCGGTGCCACATCGTGGACCGGGATCCTGGACGTGGTCCGGCTCGGGCCTGAGGACGACGCGACCGCGGTCACCGTCGCCCAGTTGAGGGCCGCGGTCGAGCGGCTCATCGCCGCCGGCCAGTGGACGCCCGGCGACCCGGACATCACGATCGTCATGGACGCCGGTTACGGCGTCACCCGACTGGCCTGGGTACTACGGGATCTCCCCGTCGAGCCGGTCGGGCGCATCGGCAGCGACCGGGTGATGCGTCTGCCGAAACCACCGAGGACGCACGGTGTCAACGGCCGGCCGCCCAAGCATGGGCCAGAATTCCGCTTCGCCAGGCCCGAGACCTGGCCCGAACCGGCGATCACCACGGCCACCGCGACCATGAACTACGGCAAGGCCGAGACCCAGGCGTGGGACCGGGTCCACCCGAGAGCCCGTCCTGAACAAGGTCAGTGTCCCGCGTCTCGGGACCGGCAGGCCACGCACCCGGCCCGATCGCGTGCGGGCCGACAAGGCCGACTACCGCGAGCGCCACGCGCCAGTACCTTCGCGATCGGTCTGCGGCCCTTCACTGATCCTCCGCCTCGAACGCCTGGGCGACGGCGAGGCTGTCCTCGTAGACATGGTGCCGGGTGACAAGGCCGTCTTCAACGGTGAGGTGCAAAGCGAACCGGGCGTGATACGCACGTCCGGTGGGCCGGGCGGTCTGGCGGATCTCGCCGAGTACGACCGCGTCGTTTCCGTCGATGAGGATGCGCTCGATCTCGGTCGCCACATGCTCGGGCATGTGGTGCTCGGCAAGCTCGCGATAGTGCGCGGCTGCGTCGGCCCGGGATGACCGGTGACGGATCCACGGGGTGGCGGCACGACCGTGTTCGGCCTCCGGCCAGTCCAGCCTCCAGTCGCTCTGCTCGGCATACAGCTCGGCAATGTGCTCGGGGTCGCTCCCGCCGATCCTGTGCAGCAGTTCTTCAACCACGGCGCGCGTGTTCATAGGTGCGGCTATGGACATGGCTGCCCCCTCCGTCCTGGTCCGCGTGCTGTCGACGCGGAGAGATCACGAATCCTGTCAAGGCGGGCAGGCGGAGGCCATTACCTCTGAAGTAATCCGACTCCATCACCCAAGATCGACTCTCGAAACAGGCCCTAGAACCTGTCCGGCCCTGATCCGGCCTGATCGACAAGACTCCCCCTGGCGGCAACCCGGATCGCCAAACATCGTGCCCGGGGCGGCTTGTGTCGTTGCCGCCCGGTTGCGCGTCCCGTGCGCCGTTCGTGCGCTCTGGTCGCTCCGTTCCCGGTACGTGAGGCTTGCGACCGTCCGCAGAGCGGACCGCCAGCAGCCAGTCGAGAGGAAACAGGTGCCCGTGCCCCAGGACAACCCCTTCGCCAACGGATCGTCCGAAGAGTTCCCCGGTTTCCCGGGCACCACGACGGGCCTCACCGCCGCCGAGGCCTCCCGCCTCACCGGCCGCGGCCTTTGGGCCGCCGACGGCACCGTCGACCCCGACGTCGTCCGCCTCGGCCGGACCCTCGCCACCGCCCTCCTGAACGGAAGCGGTGACGGCCCCCGGGCCCTGCTCCCCGCCGAACTCGCCGCGCGCGTCGAGGAGGTACGGGACCTCGCCCTGCCCGCGTACCACCGTATCGAGGCCACGGACGGCATCCGCCTCTCCGCCCTCAGCCTCCGCCAGTCGGCCCCCGGCCCCCACCCGCTCGTCGTCGTCCCGGCCGGCTGGACCCCCTACGGCTGGCCGCTGTTCCTCTGGTCCTACCTCGACCTCGCCCGCAGGGGCTACCACGTCCTCGCCTACACGCCCCGCGGCCTCGGCATCCCCGGACTGCCCTCCACCTCCGAAGGCCTCGTCGACATCGCCGGACCCCACGACTGGGCCGACGGCTCCGCCGTCATCGACTTCGCGATCGAACACCTCGCCCCGAGCGCGATCGGCTTCCTCGGCGAGTCCTACGGCTCCGGCATCAGCCAGCTCGTCGCCGCCCACGACGACCGCGTCACCGCCGTCGTCGCCCTCAGCACCTGGGGGAACCTCGCCACCAGCCTCTACGACCACGGCACCCGCCACCTCGCGGCCGTGAAGGCCCTCCTCGCGCTCACCGGCGGCCCGGTGGAGAGCAAGTTCGACAAGGCGAACCAGGAGGTCCTGGCCGACTTCCTCGCCGACCGGAACCTCGACCGGTTCGTCGAGTGGGGCCGGCTGCGCGCCCCCGAGTCGTACCTCCACCGCACCAACGAGAACGAGACCCCCACCTTCTTCTCGAACACCTGGCACGAGGGCCTCTTCGCAGTCAACCAGCTCCTGGCGACCTTCGACGGCCTCGAGGTCCCCAAGCGGCTCAACCTCTGGATCGGCGACCACACCGCCCCCGAGGGCCCGGGACTCGTCGGCACGGAGCCCGGCAGGGCGAACCTCCCCCTGGCCGAGGCGTACGCCTGGCTCGACCACCACCTCAAGGGCGAACGCAACGGCGTCGAGGACTGGGAACAGGTCTGCGGCCAGGTGATGTTCACGTACGTCACCGAACCCGTCCTCGACCCCGGCACCGGCACGCCGACCGGCGAGAACCGCGTCGTCGAAGAGGCGTCCCGCGAGAGCCGCGCCGACTGGAGCCGCGTCACCACCGGCGTCGAGGTCTTCGGCCTCACCGGCGACGGCGCCGGCGGCACCGACGGCCGGCTCCTCCCCGCGGGCGAGACGACGGCTCCCTCCGAGGTCACCGGCTGGCGCCGGGCGTTCCTCGCGGGCGTGGACACCGAGGCCACCGTCATGGACGGCCTCATGAGGACCGGTCAGGCGGAACGCGCCGGCAACCCCAAGACCTACGACACCCGCAAGATCGACCGCCGGCACGCCGTCGTCTGGACCACCGCACCGCTCACCCCCCTGGCGGGCGACGGCGCGGCCGGCCGTCGCGTCCGGGGCGTCCCGCGGCTGCGCCTCACGGTCCGCTCCACGGCCGGCTCCGCCGGTCTCGTCGCCCATCTCTTCGACGTCGCCGAGGACGGCACGGCCCGGATCATCACCCACGAGCCGCTCAACGTGTACGGGCTGACGCCCGACCAGGACCGCACCGTGACCTGGCGGCTCCAGGCCGCCGCGTACGACATCCCCTCGGGACACCGCCTGATGCTGGTCGTCGACAGCAAGGACCCGCTGTACGGGGACGCCTCCGTGACCTGGACGCAGACCACCCTCAGCTCCCCGGAGGGCGCGCCGGCCTTCCTCGAACTGCCGCTGGGCTGAGACCGGAGGCCGCGCCGTGGGTGCCCGGCGGCCGGATCCTGATCGACTGCACCAACGCGGTCGGTCCGGGCCCGGTCCTC
>NZ_JBEXSZ010000166.1:0-17752 GCF_040613865.1 Streptomyces sp. NPDC006197
ACGAGCGCGACCCCGTCGGGGAACCGCGCCGCCTGCTCCTCGAACCGCTCCACCAGCGTCGTGTCCACCACGTCCGCCACCGGCCCGGCCCACCGGCCCGTCAACAACCCGCGCTCCGCCTCCGACAGGACGTCGAGGTCGGCGACCTTGCGTTCGGTCGGGTGCTCCGTGGCGAGGACGGTGGTGAGGAAGGCGGCGAAGCGGTCCTGGTGTGCGGCGACGGCGGTGACGTCGACGCCGTCGACGGGGGTGTCGAAGTCGATGCGCAGTCCGTTCGCGGCGCCGAGGTCGAGCACGGCGACGCCGAGGTCGTCGACGGGGCCGTTGCTCACGTTGTGGTTGACCGTGGGGTGGCCGCAGACGGTGAGCTCCCCGTGGAAGCCCATGATGTTGAGGACGGGCGTGGCCAGTCGTCGGGAGCCGTCGACGACGCCGGCGTCGCGGCAGAGGTCCTCGTACCGGGTCAGCTGGTGGCGCAGTCCGTGCTTGACCTCGGCGCCCACCGAGCGGACCAGTGCGCCGAGCGAGTCCTCGGGGTCGATCCGGATCCTCAGCGGGACCACGTTCGACGACATGCCCGGGGTGCTGCGGGCGAGCCGGGACGTCCTGCCGGTGACCGGGAGGGCGATCATCAGTTCCGTACGTCCGGTGACGCGGTGCAGGTAGACCGAGAACAGGGCCACGAGGAGGACGGACCAGGTGGCGCGCTCGCCGCGTGCGACCGAGCGGAGCCGGTCGGTGTCCGCCGGGGAGACCCGTACGCTGCGCCGGGCGAAGGGCAGGCCGCCGTGCGCGGCCGTCGCCCGGCCGGTGCCCCGGACGAGGCCGGCGGGTGCGTCGGGGGCGCCGGCGAGGTGCTCCCGCCAGGCGGCGCGCTCGGCGGCGGCCTCCTCGGACCGTCGGTACTCCGCGTCCTCGGCGAGCAGCTCCGTCAGGCTCCCGAACGGGGAGGGGCCCCAGGGTTCGCCCGCGACGGCCTGCTCGTACAGCTCGACCAGCCGGGCGAGTGCCATCGACACGCCCACGCCGTCGACGACCAGGTGGTGGAATCCGTAGAAGTAGAAGTACCTGTCCTCGGCGAGTCTGATCAGCGCGCAGCGGACCGGCGGCCGGCCGGTGAGGTCGAAGGGGGCGCAGATCAGCGCGTCGACGATCCGCCAGGCCGCGCCTTCGGGGTCGTCCTCGGCGCTCACGTCGGTGAACGGCAGGGTGCGCGATCCGGCGTCGGTGTCGACCAGCTGCCACACCTGCTCGCCGTCGTCCTCGAAGCGGCGGGTGCGGAGGAAGTCCGCCTCCTCGACGAGGCGGCGCCAGGCCGCGGCCATCAGCTGGGGATCCACGGGGCCGTTGATCTCGCGGCACTCGGCGACGTTGTACTTCACGCCCGTGGGGTCGAGGGCGTGTGCCGTCCAGATGTCACGCTGGGCCACCGAGAGCGGCAACCGGACGGCAGCCGGAGCGGGTGCGACGGGCGTGTCGAACGGCATGAGGGGCTCCTGTGGAAGTCACGACGGAGGAGGGGGAGGGAGAGCGGCGCGGGCCCGGGCGGGGCAGTCGCCATACAACCCGTGAGCCGGGGCCGGGAGCGGCAGTTGATCCGGCGGTACGCCAGCGGTTCGGCGGTGGAGCGGCAGTCGGGCGGCAGCGGCTGCGGCAGTCGTGCCGACGCCGTCCGGTACGGCGCCGCCGCTCATCGGACCGGTGTCCGCGGCGTGGTCGGGGAAGCGGCCGCGGTCGTCCAAGGGGTCGTGGCCGGGGAAGCGGCCATGGTCGCCGAAGGAGTCGTGGCCGGGGAAGCGGTCGCCGACGCCGACGCGGAAACGGTCGTGGGCATGGTTGCCGACGCCGACGCGGAAACGGTCGTGGGTGTGGTCGCCGTCGCGGAAGCGGTCGTCGTCGCCATCGCGTCCGCCGCGAGGGCGCGCACCACGCTCAGTACGCGGAACGCGGAGCGGCCGCCGTCCGTGTCGGACCGGATCACGCCGCTGACCAGCAGGTCGCGGACCATGCGGCCGCAGTGCGGCAGGGGCATGCCGGTCAGCCGGAGGACGTCCTCCAGGACGAACGCGTCCTCGCTCGCGGCGCACAGCGCGCCGATCAGATGCCGGTGGCCGTCGGGGAGCGCGGCGAGCGCACGGGTGACGCGCTCGCGCAGACGGGAGGCGGACCGGCCGTCGGCCAGGTGGTCGAGCAGGGATGCCGGGTCGGACTCGACGATGCCGCGCAGCGTGGTCAGGTCGCAGACGGTGAGCCAGGAGGCCGCCGCGGCGAGCGCGAGCGGATGGCCGTCGAGCCGGTGGCTGACCCAGGCGATGTCCGCGAGGACGCGCTCGTCGGGAACGATGTCGGGGCGGACGTGGCGGAGCCGGCTGAGGAAGAACCGGGCGGCGGGCGCGTCGGGACGGATGCCGTCGGAGGGGTCCGGCGCCTCCAGCGGGGAGAGGAGGAAGAGGCGTTCGCCGGGGACGTTCCAGGGTTCGTCGGCGGTGACGAGGAGGCGGAGTCCGGGCAGCTCGCGCAGCAGTCGGCTCAGGCGGTGGAAGTCGAGCAGCGCGGTGTCGACGCCGTCGAGGACGAGGAGCACCGCGCGGTCGCCGAGGGCGCCGGCCAGTTCGGGGGCCAGGTCGTCGGTCGGGCCGTCGCCGTGGAGGAAGGCGGCGCAGTCGGCCGTGAGGGCGGCGAGCCGGCCGTCGCAGGCCGGCAGGCAGTCGGCGACCGCCCCGGGGGCGGTGTGCCACAGCACCGGGAAGCCGGCGTCGTGCAGCCGGGCCGCGGCCTCCAGGGCCAGTCTCGTCTTGCCGACGCCGCTCAGTCCGACGACGGTGATCAGTCTTTCGGTTCCGGAGCGCAGTTCCTCGGTGAGGACGGTGGATTCGGCGGCCCTCTCGATCAGCGGGTGCAGCGGTACGGGCGGGGCCAGCCGCTCGGCGGCGAGGCCGCCGGGTCCGACGCCGCCCCGGTGTCCGTGTCCGCGCCGCACCGCGTCCTCGAGGGCCGTGCGGGCGCGGGGGCCCAGGCGGAGGCCGTCGGCGATCAGCCGGATCGTGTCGGCCCTCGGCCGCTGCGCCTTCCCCTTCTCCAGGTCGCGGATGGCGCGGACGCTGATGGTGGAGAGGTCCGCCAGCTCCTGCTGGGTCAGGCCGATGCGAAGCCGATGGCCGCGTATGAGGGTGCCGAGTGCGGCGGTGGCCGTCACGGTGTCCTCGGGGGAGAGACTGGTCGTCATGGGAAGCTCCCGCTCGTCGAGTTGGGGCGGGCCTTCCGCCGGCGCCCGGTGGGGCCGCCGGCCGGGGGCTTCGCCTCGCCGTCTGCTGGGACCCATCGTCCGGACGCGGCTATTCAGGGGGCATCCCGGCACTAAGGGCGGGCGACGGGGTCGTGATAGCGGCCGGGGGCCCGTGATAGCGGTGCGGGCGGGGCGCTGTTCCGTGATAGCGGGGTGATAAGGCAGCGAGCGGTGCCGTGAATCCGCGTGTTCCTAACGTGGTGGTCACAAGGGAACGCCGCACACCACCGAGAGGCAGGATCCGATGTCCTACACCGCCACCGCCGCCCGCAAGTCCGTCCGCGCCGCCGTCACCGCCGCGCTGATCGTGATCCTGACGGGGGCGGGCGTCCAGGCGAGCTGGGCCGACGGGACCACGGGCACCACCGACACCACCCCGGTCTGCACGACGACGGTCACGGCCACCGGCACCGTCACCACGTGCAGCACCGACAACAACCCGTGGGACTGAGCCCCGTCCGGGAGGCCCGCGCGCTCAGCAGCCGGTCGCGAGCAGCCTCTCCGCCTCGGCGAGTTCCCGCCCCATCCGCCGCTCGCGGAACACCTCGACCGCAGGGACGAGCAGCTCCCGGGAGCGTCCGGGCTCCGCGTCGAGGAGACGGGCGAGGTCAAGGCGCGCCAGGGCGCCACCGCTGAAATCCATGACCCCCTCCCGCGCGGTCACCGCACGGTCGTAGAAGTCCCTGGCCCGGTCGGGACGGCCCATGACGACGAAGGCGTGCCCCAGGTCGCGGAGCAGATGGCCCTCCCCGATGACGTCGCCGGAATCCCGGCAGAGCTCCAGCACCTCCGTGAAGGTGAGGACCGCCAGGTCGCTCCGGCCCTGTTCGAGCAGCAGCTGTCCGACGCGCCGCAGTGTTCTCGCCCGGCCGCCCGTGTAACCGACCCCTTCGTAGATGTCCAGCGCCTCGTCCAGCTGTCTCTGCGCCTCCGCGATCTCGCCCTGTCGCATCCGGACGTGCGCGCTCTGGGTCAGGACGATCGCGCGGCCCACCACGTCGCCCGCCCGGTCGAAGTCGGCCAGGGACCGCCGGTACAGCTCCAGGGCCGCGGGGTCGTCGCCGCTGGTGCGTGCGATGAGTGCCATGTCGCGCCGGCACAGCGCCTCGCCCATCGGTTCGTCCAGCGCCTGGAAGACGTCGAGTGCCGAGTTCAGCGCCTGCCGGGCCGTGTCGAACTGGTTGCGGCTCATGTAGAGCGAGCCGAGCGACGCCCGTATCGCGGCGGTCCCCCGCAGGTTTCCCGCCTTGCGGACGGCGGCCAGCGCGCTCAGGTGGGTCTGCTCCCACAGGTCGTAGTGGCCGCGCACCTCGAAGAGCGTGACGAGCGAGGTCGCGAGGTCCCAGCTGAGGTCGTGGAGGCCGGCGTCGGCCGTGTGCTCGACCATTCCGCACAGGGAGGCCTGTTCGGCGTCGAGCCAGGCCAGCGGGTCGGCGAGCACCTCGTCCGTGTAGGAGGCCGGGGGTTCCCAGCGGGGCGCGTCGCCGTGCAGGACGGTGAAGTCCCCGCCGTACACCTTGCGGTGGGCCTGCTGGGCGAGGTGCATCCAGCCGCCCGCCATCCGGGCGAGCGCCTCCTGCCGTGCCTCGGGCGTGTGGTGTGCCGCCAGCTGTTCCCGCGCGTACACGCGGATGATCTCGTGGAAGCGGTATCGGAAGCCTCCGGTCCGTTCCACTCCGGCGACGTCCAGCATCTGCACGTCGACCAGCGGTTCCATCAGGTCCGAGGGGAAGGGGCGGCGGTCGTCGAGCAGCGCGCCCGCCAGCCAGCTCGGCAGGGTCGGCGCCTGCGCCATGCTCAGGAGCCGCAGCAGCCGGCGGTCCTCCGGCGCCAGGCCCTCGTAGGTCAGCGACAGGCTGGCGCGCATCGTCATCTCGCCGTGGGCCAGTTCGTCGAGGCGGTGCCGCTCGTTGGCGAGCCGCTGCACCATGGACGCCAGGGTCCAGTGCGGGCGGGCCGCGAGCCGGGCGGCGACGATCCGCAGGGCCAGCGGGAGCCGTCCGACCGTGCGGACCAGGGCCTCCGCGGCCGCGGCCTCGCCCGCGACCCGTTCCCGCCCGACGATCCTGGCCAGCAGTTCGAGCGCCCGGTCCTCGGGGAGCACGTCGAGTTCCACCCGGTGCGCGCCGGGCAGGGCGGTGAGGCGGGCCCGGCCGGTGACGAGGACGGCGCAGCCCCGGCTGCCGGGCAGCAGCGGCAGCACCTGGCCTTCGCCGGCGGCGTCGTCGAGGACGACCAGGACGCGGCGGGAGGCCAGTCGGGTGCGGTACATCTCGGCGCGCTCGTCCAGGGATTCCGGGATCAGCTGGCCGGGGATGCCGAGAGCGCGCAGGAACCGGCCCAGGACCTCCTCGGGGGTGGCCGGGGTGCCGGTCGTCCCGCGCAGGTCGCAGTAGAGCTGGCCGTCGGGGAATCCGGTCTCGGAGAGCATGTGGGCGACGTGCACGGCGAGGGTCGACTTGCCGGTGCCGGGCTTGCCCGTGATCGCGGCGAGCCCCACCGTGGTGCGGCCCGGCCGTCCGGTCAGCGCTTCCTCCAGTGCGGCGAGCCGGCCGGCGTCGGCCACGAAGTCGGCGACGGCGGCGGGAAGCTGGTGCGGTACGGCGTCCTGGCGTACGGGTTCCGGGGGCGGCGGGGCGGCGGCCGGTTCGGAGTCCTCCTCGGGCTCCGTTCCCGCCGTCTCCTCCTCGGCCCTGTCCTCCGGTACGCGTACGGGCGCGGGGGCGGCGGGGGCGAGGAGCCGGCCGGCGAGGATCGCCGACTCCAGTTCCCTGAGTTCCGGGCTGGGTTCGAGCCCGAGTTCCTCGGCGAGGAACCGTCGGGCGGTGCGGAAGGCCTCCAGGGCCTCGGCCTGCCGTCCCGACCAGTACAGGGCCTGGATCAGTTGGCCGCGCAGCTTCTCCCGCAGCGGGTGTTCACGGGTGAGCCTCTGCAGTTCGCCCACGAGTCCGTCGTACCGTCCGAGTTCGAGCTCCAGTTGGATGCGGAGTTCGACGGCGGTCAGACGTTCCTCGTCGAGCTGTCGCGCCTTGTTCGCCAGCGGGCCGCTGTCGAGGCCGGACAGGCAGTCGCCCTGCCACAGCGTCACCGCGTCCCTCAGCAGCCTCACGGCCTGGTCGGGTTCGCCGCGCTCGCGCAGTCGGCGGGCCCGTAAGACGAGGCTGGTGAAGAGCGCGGCGTCCACGTTGCCCGCGTCGGTGTGCAGCACGTACCCCGGCGGCCGGGTCGTGATCGAGACCTCGCCGTCCGCGCCGGCGAGGAGTTTGCGCAGCCGCGACACGCAGATCTGCACCTGGGTCCGGGCGGTCTCCGGCGGGTTGTCCTCCCAGATGAGGTCCACCAGGTGGTTGGTGCTGACCACCCGGTTCGTCTCCAGGAGCAGCGCCGCGAGGATCACCTCCTGGCGCCCTGGCGGAAGCCGCAGCGGCCCGTCGGGGCCGTGGACCTGCAGCGGTCCCAGGATTTGGAAGGCGAGGGGCGACATGTCCGGAAGTTCCTGGGATCTGTCCCCGATGTCGTCCGTCACCGATTCCCCCACCAAAGAAACGAGTTGACACCTCTGGACCGAGTGAGGACAGTCTCCACAACCACCCCCGCCCTGTCCATGCCGTGAAGATCCCGGTCGGAGATAGAGGGGGGATAACGCGGAGTTGGCGGCTCCCCCCAGAATCCTGGCCGAGAGCGAAAGGGGCTCAGCCGTTGAACCGCCACGATGACACGAGCACCGGGTTGCCGGGACCGGGTGACCTGGTCACCGCCGCCGGAATCGACCATGTCCGCCTGGTCTACGACTACCTGGACGCCGGTGACCTGGACTCGTGCGCCTCCCTGCTGCACGACGGCGTGGTCCTCGAACTGCCGGGGCTGCCTCCGGTCCGTGGCCGTGCGGCGGTCCTGCACACCCGTTTCGGGCGCGCGCTGCCGCGGGCCCGTCACGAGATCGACCGGGTCGTGGGCCAGGACCGCGGCGTCGTCGCCACGGGGCGCCGGGTGGTGCCGGGCACCGACGGGCAGGACCTGCGGTTCGTCGACCTCTTCACGATCGCCGACGACGGGATGATCCTCGCCTGCACCCGGTACTACCACGTGGCGCCGTGAGCGATGCCCGAGGACGGACCCCGCCCGTCCTCGGCCCCGCCCGTCCTCGGCCCCCGGCCGGACGAAGGGGTTACAGGCCCGGTCCGTTGTACGCGCCGCGGTGCGGCTTCGTGGTCGCGCTCACCGGGTTGCCCCAGTAGTCGCGGCCTCCGTTGCCGCTGACGACGGAGCCGTTGTTCAGGGCGGGGGACGTGGCGCGCAGCTTGTAGCCGTCGACGGAGTGAAGGGTGTCGCCGCCGGTGCCGGGGTTCACGAACTTCGGGTCGCCGGCGATGCCGTTGGCGGTCGGCCGGGGCACGCCCTGGAAGACGTTCCACAGCCAGGAGATCCCGGCGCCGGTGGGCAGTCGGGAGTCGGTGGTCCCCACCCAGATGTTGTTCTCGACGACACTCTCGTCGGGGAGCGTGATGCTGAACTTCTTGTCGGTGCAGTAGAGGACGTTGTTGTACATGTGCAGCGCGGATCGTCCGGCGCTGACGCTGCTCATGCGGCAGTCGTTCTCGGAGATGTTGTAGCGGATGACCTGCCGGGCGCCGCCGATGGTGCCGCAGCCGTCGCAGTCGAGGAAGAAGCCGCCGATGTTGTCGCGGCTGAAGTTGTACTGAATCGTGCAGGTGCCGGTGTTGCCCCAGTCGCAGTCGAAGGCCTGGCTGTCGGCCACCGACATCCGCGTGATGCCGTACACGGCGTTCTTCTGGATGGTCGGGTCGTGGTCGCCGAGCACCCAGATGCCGGCGAAGTTGCCGCCGGAGAAGGGGTAGACGCCGTTGCCGACGCCGGAGGCGTTGTTGTACTGGATCAGGGGCGCTTCGGCGTAGCTGGCGATGATGCCGTCGCCGCCGACGTCCTTGACGGTGTTGTTCTCGATCAGGACTCCGGTGCCCTTGACGGCCATGGCTCCGACGCGGATCTTGAGGCCGCCGCCGCCCGTGTTGCTGATCTGGTTGTCGTGGACGTGGACGTCGTTGAGGGTCGAGTTCGTGCCGGTCGCGCCGGTGACGATGCCGGCGGACTGGACGAAGTCCTCGGTGGTCGGGCTGTTCTTGTTCGTCTGGCCGGCCACCCGGTCGATGACGAGGTTGCCTATGTCGAAGCCGCGGTGCGCCGTGCCGTCGGTGGCGGAGATCCGCAGTCCGGTGCGGCGGGCGAGAGTGGAGGCGGGATTGGTGAGCTTGAGGTTGCTGATCCGCCAGTGGTCCTGGTTGGTCAGGGAGACGGCGTTCGGGGCGCCGCCGCCGTCGATCACGGGCAGGGTGCCGCTGCCGTAGCCGGTGAGGACGACGGGGGCGGCGGCAGTGCCGCTGCCCTGCGGGGCGAGGGAGCCGGTGCACGTGGTGCCGGCGGCGAAGGCGAGCGTGTCCCCGGGCCCGTACGTCTTCCCGTTGGCCTGTCCGATGCTGTTGAACGGCGCCGCCTGACTGCCGTCCCCGGCGGTCGCCCGCGAGCAGTCCACATAGGTGACGCCGGCCGCGGCCGCGGCGGGCGTGCCGGTGAGGGCGGTGGCTCCGCCGAGGGCGAGGGCGGCGGCAATGAGCCCGCGGCCCAGCAACTGCCGTGTGGGCAAAGCTCTGTCGGTCATGACGCAACAACCTTTCTGGCGGTCGGGTGCGGCCAGAAGCTAGGTGCGACCGGTGATCGAGTCAATGCGTTCTTGTCGATTGATCGAGTTTCGATCAGAAGGTGGATGATTGGTCGATCCCGGCGCTTGCGTACGGCGTCCCGTCGGGTGATAGTGCCTTCGACCGCACCCACCGGGGCGGTGTCGCGCGGGACGGGGGCGTACGGATGTGTGTCGTGGATGCGGCGGTCAAGGAGGCCGCCGTCGATCGGTTCCTGCGCGACCATCCGCGGGCAGGGCTTTCCGGTTGCGACCATCCCGCGCTTCTGGGCTGCGCCGATGCCGCCTGGCCACAGACCTCCGGGGGGCCTTCGAGGATCCCCGCGCTCCTCCCGTACCTGCTCGACGAGGCCACCGGGACCGAGGCTCTCCGCCTGCTCGACAACGCCCTGCTGGAGGACGTCTTCCACGTGAGCGCGGCCATGCCGGCGGCCGTGCCGTTCCTGCTCCGCCTCGCGGCCGACCCTCACCTCGCGATCGCCGTACGCACCGGCCTCGTCGACCTTCTGGCCCTCGCCGCCCACCTGTCCGAGCCCGTCGACGCGGACGACGAGCGGTCGGTGCTGATGCTCGGGCTCGACGACGACCATCCCGAACGGGAACGGTGCAGGGCCGCGTTCCTCGCACACGCCCCCGCGCTGGCCGGACTGCTGGACGACGAGACCCTTCCGGACGGCCTGCTCAGCGCGGAGGACCGCGAGTGCCTCCGGACGGCCGGGGCGTTGCGCTGAGACGCTCCTCCACGCCCGGCCGTCCACGGGGCGCCGGTCAGAAGCCGACGGCGGCCGGCACGAGGCGGATTCGGCAGGCTTCCAGCGCGCTGTCGACATGAGCGCCGAGACCCGGTTCGGGGGCCAGTACGGAAAGACGGTGCATGGTCAGCATCGCCTCCCAGGCCGATGTCCTGGCCAGGGCCGACGACCCCCAGGAGACGCCTTCGAGATGGGTCCAGAGGTGGGCACCGAAGCCCAGGTGAATCGTTCCTGCCCGGGACTCCTCCTCGTCGAGGGCGCGCCGCGCCGCCGTCAGGAAGGCCATGGCGTCCTCGGGACCGAGCGCCGAGACGACGACCCGGAGGAGGGAGGCGGTCAGGGACGTGACCTCGGCCCAGTCGGCCTCGTCGCCGAAGCGCTCGCACAGACGTACGTTCAACAGGTGTTCCATGTCGGTGGTCATGCATGCACAGATACGTTTCCGCTGTCCATGCCGCCCGGCACGACACGCGGGAGGCGGGGTCCACCCCCCGTACGGAGTGATCCTCGTACCTGCCGGCGTCGGCCGGGGCACGCCCGAGGGCCGGGGCGCTTTCCGCGCCCCGGCCCTCGGGTGGGATGGTGCCGACAGGGTCAGGCCTGCTCGTCCTCCGGGATGCTGACCAGCCAGCGGGTCTCCTTGCGCGGCCGCAGGTACAGCGCCCAGTAGAGGGTGGCCACCGCCGTGATGCCGCCGGTCCACAGCAGGTACTCGGCGTCCTGCATGTACAGGATGTACGCCATGACTCCGATGAGCACCACCGGGACGGCCGGCCACAGCGGCATGCGCCACGCCGCGACCTCGCGGTGCGCGCCCCGGCGGCTGAACAGGGCGGCCACGGCGACCAGCAGGTACATGCCGGTGACGGAGACGCCGGTGACGCCGTAGAGGGTGTCGAGGTTGACGAAGCACAGGGCCGCACCCGGCACGCCCACGACGAGGGTGGCCACCCACGGGGAGCCGAAGCGTCCCAGGCGGGACAGGGCGTTGTTGACGGGCTCCGGCCATGCCTTGTCACGGGCGGAGGCGAACAGCACGCGGGAGTTCTGGATGACCATGACGATGCCGGCGTTGATGATCGCAAGGGCGACGCAGAGGCTGATGAAGGTGCCGACGGCGGAGTTGGACCAGGCCTCGATCATGCCGCTGATGTCGCCGCCGGTCAGGGTCTCCAGGTCGCCGGCGCCGAGGGTGATGGCGACGACGGGCACCAGGATGACGGCGGTCGAGATGGCGAGGGTGGCGAGCACGGTGCGGGCCACGGACTTGCGCGGGTTCTCCAGCTCCTCGGAGAGGTAGACGGCCGTCGAGAAGCCCTGGGTGATGAAGAGGGCGATGGCGAGGCCGGAGACCACCATGGCGCCGGTGACGAGCGAGTGCGAGCCGCCGGCGGGCGCGACCTCGCCGTGGAGCAGGGCGTCGACGCCCCGCTCGGAGTGGGCGAAGCCGAGGATCGCGACGATGCCCGCGGCGATCACTTCGAGGACGAGGAAGATGCCGGTGATCCAGGCGTTGGCGCGCAGGTCGAGGAGGCCCGCGAGGGTCGCGAGGAGCATGACGCCGGCGCCGGCGATCGGGGCGGGGATGTGCACCAGGGGCGCGAGGTAGTCGGCGGTCCCCATGGCGATCACCGGTGGCACGATCATCACGACCAGCAGGGACAGGACGAACACCAGCCAGCCCGCCAGGCGGCCCGAGAGGGTGGAGACGATGGCGTACTCGCCGCCCGCGCTGGGGATCAGGGTGCCGAGCTCGGAGTAGCAGAACGCCACGCCGATACAGAGCAGCGAGCCGATGGCGATGGTGAGGGCGGCGTACGTGCCGACTCCGTCGAAGAGGTCCGGTACGACCACGAAGAGGGTGGAGGCGGGCGTCACGCACGACAGCGTGAGCAATGTACCGCCCACGACACCGATGGAACGCTTGAGCTTCTGCGGCACGGGTTCGGTCTGGGGGGCCAACGCGTGCGGCGCGCTGAGGGTGTCGGTCATCAGGCGGTTCCGATCGATGTGAGCGGTGGTTCTGAGCGGGAGCGGTATCGCCTCCGAGGCGGCTGGTGATCAAGTGGTTCCGTGGGCTCCCGGGCTGAATGGAAGCGTGAGCAGAACCGCAGGTCAATGGCTTGACTGCTGCGGAATCCGTTGTTCCGACACGCCCGGACGAGGCGTCGGGGCGTCAAGGGCGTGTCAAGACGGCCGAAACGCTCCGTGCGGGAACCGCAGCGCGCCGGGGAGGACTTTTCCCGCGCTTTACCGCCGATCCACATTCCGGAATACCGGGCGCATTCGCCGGAACCGGCGTATTCGACCCCGCACCGGTCCGCGTCGTGTCACGTTTCCGGCCGCCGTGTCGTCGTACCGCCGAGACGTCCCGATCCGGAACAGAAGGAGAAGCCCCATGACGACAGTCGAGGCGACACGCAACATCGCCGCGCTCCACCGCTTCCACTCCGCCACGAACAGCGGCGACCCGGACCTCGTCGCGCGGGCCATCGACGAGTTCACGGTGCCGGACGTGATCTTCCACGCGCCGGTGCCGATGGGCGGGAGCGGGGCGGAGGCCATGAAGCGGGTGTGGGAGGCGCTCCTGCGCGCGTTCCCCGACATCCACGTCACCATCGAGGAGACGGTCGCGGAAGGCGACAAGGTCGTCTCCCGGAACACGGTGACCGGGACCCACCTGGGCGAGTACCGAGGCCTGCCGCCCACCGGGAAGCGCGTCACGTACGGCGAGATCTTCGTCCTCCGCTTCGTGGACGGCCGGATCGCCGAGATCCGGGGCATCGTGGACGTCCTCGCCCAGCTCCGTCAGCTCGGCGCCCTCCCGTCCTGACGAGACCCGGCGGGCGATCCCCGCGGCCCGCGCCCATCGAGTGCGGGCCGCGCGATGCGCGTCCGCCGACGCGTCGGACCGGCCCCGTGCCACGTCTCCCCCGAGAGCGGCCGGTTCGTGGTCGCGGGCAGCCCCTCGGTCGCGTGCGGAGGCGTCGACGGACTCCTTCCGCCGTGCTCGCTCAGCCGTGGAGCAGTCGCCATGTGGTGAGGGCGAGTCGTGCGCGGGTCAGGCCCGTGGGGGCGGTGAGGTCCAGGGCGAGGGCCCTGCCGATGTGGTCGAGGCGGCGGGCGATGCTGCTGTGGTGGAGGTGGAGGAGGTCGGCCGCGCGGCGGACGGAGGCGGTGGCGCAGTAGGTGTCCAGGGTCTCCAGGTCCTCCGGGGACAGGCGGTCGATCGCGGTCACGTCGGGGTTGTCCCGTACGGCGTCCTCGGGGATGTCCGCCAGGAGGGCCAGCGCGCCCAGGTCGGCGTGGTCGACGACGGGTTCGCGCGGGGTGGTGAAGCGGAGGGCCGTACGGGCCTGGCGCCAGGAGCGGTCGGGGCTCTCGGCGGCGCCGATGCCCGCCCGTACGCCTGCGGGGAAGCCCGTACGGTCCAGGGCGGTGGCCAGGATGACGCCCGCGTCGGCGAGCGGGGCCGCCTTCACGGGGCGGGCCGGGCAGAGCAGGGTGCCGACGCGGTCGAGCGGGAGGCTCGTGCGGACGGCGACGACGTGGACGGGGATGCCGGGGGCGAAGCCCAGGAGGCGCAGCGCCCGGGCGCGGGCGGCGTCGTCGCTGTCGGAGCTGATGGCCAGTTCGACGAGGGCGGGGTCGGCCATGGTGGTGCGGGCGGGGCCGTAGCGTTCGGCGGCGGCCGCGGCGGCGATGGCGAAGCGGTCGAGGAGGACCTCGTCGAGCGGGCTGGGCGGGCCGGGCCGCTCCAGCCAGACCGTGCCGATCTCCTCCTCGTCGAGGGTGATCGGCACCTCGGTGGACGCGGGTGCCGGCGGGGTGGACGCCGGGGTGCCGTGGGGCGAGACGCGGGTGGAGCCGCCGGTGCCGTGGAGCCGTATCCCGGCGACGCACTCGGCCAGCCCCGCCGAGGCGCGGGCGAGGGCCGGGAGGTCGACCCGGCGGCGCATCAGGGTGTCGTAGAACGCGACGATGCGCATCGCGCCGTCGACGTACGGATCGAGTCCCGACAGCCGTACGGCCAGTGCCTCCATGGCAGAAGGATGGCAGAAGGCCCGGAGGGAAGGCGTGCGCCGTTCGGTGCGTGATCGGGACGGGACGCGCGACGGATGGCGGGTGATCCCCCGGGGGCCGGGCCGGAGGATGGTCGTCATGGATCCCGAACTCGAAGCGTTCATCCCGCTCTTCCCGCAGACCGACCTGTCCGACCCGGTCGCCGCCCGCACGTACTTCGCCGGGCTCGCGGCCGCCGTGCCGGCTCCCGACACCTCCGAGATGGAGGTCGAGGACCGCGTCGTACCCGCCGACCCGGACGTGGTGGTGCGGATCTACCGGCCGCGCGGGGCGCAGGGGGCCGTGGTCTGGCTGCACGGTGGCGGATTCGTCATGGGGGACGTGGACACCGAGCACCCGTGGGCCACCCGCCTCGCGGAGACCTCCGGCGCGGTGGTGATCTCGGTCGGCTACCGGCTGTCCCCCGAGCATCCGTTCCCCGCCGCCCTGGACGACGCCTACGCCGTCCTGGACTGGACGGCCGAGCACGCGGCCGAACTCGGCGTCGACCCGGCGCGGATCGCGGTCGGGGGCCACAGTTCCGGCGGCGGGCTCGCGGCCGCGGTGGCGCTGCGGGCACGTGACGAACAGGGGCCGCCGATCCGCTTCCAGCTGCTCAACCAGGCGGGACTCGACGACCGGCTGGAGACCTGGTCGGCCCGGAACTTCACGGACACGCCCTGGTTCCACCGGGGCAAGGCGATCGCCGCATGGGGCCACTACCTGGGCTCCCGGCCCGCCACGCCGTACGCCGCCCCCGCGCGGGCCACCGATCTGTCCGGCCTTCCGCCGGCCTACGTCGCCTCCGCCGAGTTCTGCCCGAACCGCGACGAGGACATCGCCTACGCCCTCCGTCTGCTCCAGGCGGGCGTGTCGGTCGAACTCCACCAGTGGCCCGGCACGTTCCACGGGTCTCAGGCGATCCTCTCCGCCGAGGTCTCGCAGCGGCAGAACGCCGAGCTCGGCGCCGTCCTGCGCCGCGCCCTCGCCGACTGACCGCCGGCCTCTCCCTTCCCTCTCCTTCCACTCCCTTCCACGTACGAACCCGAAAGGACTGATTGTCGTGAAGATGCGCATGGTGCTGTGTGGAGGTGTCGCCGCGCTCGGTGTCTGCGCGGGCATGGTCACCGCGGCCGCCGCACCCGGCGGCGCGGGGACCGCTCCCGCCGGGAGCGCGCGTGCGGCCGCCGGCTTCGATCCCGCGGAGCTGGAGTCCGCCCTGGACGGTGTCCACCGGGCGGGTGTGCCGGGCGTGTTCGCCGAGGTGCGGGACGACGGCCGGACCTGGCGGGGCGCCTCCGGGGTCGCCGACGTCACGAACAACCGTCCCGTCACGGCCGACATGCGGCACCGCGTCGGCAGCGTCACCAAGACCTTCACCGCGGCCGCCGTGATGCAGCAGGTCGAGCAGGGCCGCATCCGGCTCGACGCGCCGATCGGGGACTACCTGCCGCAGCTCGTGCCGGGTGAGCGGGGCAGGAGGATCACCGTGCGGATGCTGCTCAACAACACGAGCGGCATCCCCGACTACCTCACGTACGCCTTCCCTTCGCTGCGCGGTTTCCCCTCCCGGCTCGACGTCTCGACCCGGAGCCTGGACGACAACCGGTTCCGCACGTTCCGTCCGACCGAGCTGATCGAGATGGGCCTCTCGGCGCCTCCCGTCGGCGAGCCCGGTGGGCCCACGGGCGTGTACTCCAACACCAACTGGCTCATTCTCGGCGAGCTCCTGGAGCACGTGACCGGCATGCCGGCCGAGCAGTACATCACCCGGAACGTCATCGAGCGCGCGGGCCTCCGGCACACCGGGTTCCCGACGGGGACGCGCGTCAAGGGGCCGCACTCGCGGATGTACGAGGCGTTCTACGGTCTGATCGACCCGCCGCGCGACTACAGCGTCTACGACATGTCCTGGGTGGGGCCGGCCGCCGCCCTGGTGTCGACCATGGAGGACCTCAACCGTTTCTACGCCCTCCTGCTCGACGGCCGGATCGTCAACCGGTCGTCGCTGGCGGAGATGCAGCGCACGGTCCCGACCCGCGCCCTGGACGGATCGCTGATCCAGTACGGTCTCGGGCTGCACAGGGTCGACACCCCCTGCGGCACCTTCTGGGGCCACGACGGCACCGTCTGGGGAGCCGGGACGATGTCCCTGACGCGCGCCGACGGCAGGCGGCAGATGTCCGTGGCGGTCAACCTCATCAGGTGGAACAAGCCGGACGCCTCGGGGAAGCCGCAGCCCCATCCCATCGACGGCGCCCTGAAGTCGCTCTACCAGCGGGCGACGTGCGGTGGGGCCTCCACGGCCTCGGAGATCGTTCCGTAGGACGGGGTCAGGCCGCCGCTCCCGCCGGGGCCAGGGTGTACGTCCGGCCGGAGGTGTAGAACTCGAGGGCCGCCCTGCCCTGCTCGCGCGGCCCGTGGCTGGAGGCCTTCGACCCGCCGAAGGGCAGGTGGAAGTCGACGCCGGTGGAGGGCGCGTTGATCCGGATCATCCCGGTGTCGAGCAGGTCGAGACCGTGCAGGGCGGTGTTCAGGTCAGCCGTGTGGACCGAGGTCACCAGGCCGTACGGGACGGAGTTGGTGATCCGGATCGCGTGGGCGACGTCGTCGGCGGGGAGCAGGGAGGCGATCGGGCCGAAGACCTCCTCGCGCAGCAACCGGTGCCCGGGGGACACCTTCTCGACCAGGGTCGGGGCCGCGTACCAGCCGGGTCCGTCGGGGGCGGTGCCACCGGCGAGCACGGCGAGCCCCCGGCAGGCGTCGAGCACCCGGTCGCGGGCGCCCTCGTGGATGAGCGGCCCGCACACGGTGGCGGGGTCGGCCGGATCGCCGACCGGGAGGGCCCGCAGGGCTTCGGAGAGGGCCTCGCGCAGCGGTTCGAGGGCGGCGCCGACCGCGATGACGCGGCTGGTGGCGGTGCACTTCTGGCCCGCGTATCCCGCGATGGAGGCGGCGATGTGGCCGGCGGCCTGCTCGATGTCCGCGTCGGGCAGCACGACGGCCGCGTTCAGGCCGCCCATCTCGGCCTGCGCCGGGATGCCCCGGACGGCCGCGGCCCTGGCCACGGCCCGGCCGACGGGGGTGGAGCCGGTGAAGGAGACGACGTCGGCGGCCGAGACGAGCGCGTTGCCTTCGGTGGCGCCGCCGGGGAGGACGGTGAACACCCCTTCCGGAACGGCCTGTCGCACGATCTCGCCGAGGCGCCGGGCGCAGGCGGTGGCCTCGGGCGCGGGTTTGAGGACGACCGTGTTCCCCGCGGCGAGCGCCGGGGCCGCCTTCCAGGTCGGGATGGCGAAGGGGAAGTTCCAGGGGGTGATGAGCGCTGCCACGCCGTGCGGCCGACGGCGGGTCAGCAGCAGGCCGGCGCCCGCCGAGGTGTCGTGGACGGAGCCGGTGGGTTCGAAGGGGGCCTGGGCGTAGTAGCGCCAGATCGCGGCGGTACGGGCCACCTCGGCCCTGGCCTCGGAGAGCGGTTTGCCCACCTCGCGCACGGCGAGCCCGGCCAGTTCGCCGGCCGCCGCCTCGACGGCGGTGGCGATCGCGCCCAGGGCGGCCGAGCGTGCGGCGGCTCCGGCCAGCAGCCAGCCGGGCTGCGCGGCACGGGCCCGTTCGACGGTGTCGACGGTCGCGAAGGCGCCCGGTGCGGGGATCCGCAGGAGCACGTCGGCCGGGTCGGCCGGGTTGCGCGAGACGAGGGTGGGAAGTGCGTCGGTCACGGGAGGGGGCCTCCGGGGAAGGGATCGTCGGGGTCGCGGGGCACTGCGCCGCTCCGGCGTCGCGCGACCGCCGGCGACGGCCGGCGGTGGCGGGACATCGGTCGTGGTGCGGGTCAGCGGTGTCGCCGGGACGGCCGGGGCGCTGTGGCTGCACGTCCCCCTGGGCGTGTTCACCATCGCGGCCGTCGTCGTCCTGTTCACCGCGGTCTGGCTGCGG
>NZ_JBEXSZ010000167.1:0-17607 GCF_040613865.1 Streptomyces sp. NPDC006197
GCCCATCCCTTCACCAGCCTGCTGGTGCCCGCCCGCGCCCTCCGGGAGCGCCACGGCCCCGAGCACGTGCACCGGCTCCGCGACGCCTATCTGGACCGTGCCCCGCCGATCGCGACGCGAACCCGGCCCGACCGGCTCGCTGCTCGGGGACCTGCCGAGCGGGAGAGGAGAAGAAGGCGCTAGGTTCGACCCGCCGATGTGAGCGCTGGTGAGAGATGAGAGGGTCGAGCGGGTGAGCGAGACACCACCGAACACCCTGCAATTCCGCGTCGACGGGCGAGAAGACGCCCCGGTCCTGGTCCTCGGACCATCACTGGGCACCACATTCCACATGTGGGACCGGCAGATACCGGAGCTCGTCCGTGACTGGCGGGTCGTCCGGTTCGACCTCCCGGGGCACGGGGGTGCCCCCGCGGAGCCCTTCACCTCCGTCGCCGAACTCGGCGACCGGCTCCTCGCCACCCTCGACGCGCTCGGCGTCCAGCGCTTCGGATACGCGGGCTGCTCCCTGGGCGGCGCCGTCGGCCTCGACCTCGCCCTGCGCGCGCCCCACCGGGTGGCCTCGCTCGCCCTGGTCGCCACCTCGCCCCGGTTCGGCACCGCCGACGAGTTCCGCCAGCGGGGCGTCATCGTCCGCACCAACGGCCTGGAGCCGATGGCCCGCACCGCGCCCGAGCAGTGGTTCACCCCGCTCTTCGCCGGCGCGCAGCCCGCCATCGTCGACTGGGCCGTCCAGATGGTCCGGACCACCGACCCCGCCTGCTACATCGCCGCCTGCGAGGCCCTCGCCGTCTTCGACGTCCGCGAGGCCCTCGGCAGCATCGGCATCCCCGCCCTCGTCCTCGTCGGCTCCGAGGACCAGGTCACCGGCCCCGCCGAGGCCCGCACCCTGGTCGCCGGGATCGCCGACGCCCGGCTCGCCGTCGTCCCCGGCGCCTCGCACCTCGCCCCCGTCGAGCAGCCGGCCGCCGTCACCGATCTGCTCACCGAGCACTTCTCCGGCACCGCCCAGGAGCCCAGCGGCACCCTGAACGTGCCGCCGCCCGTGCCGCCCGTGCCGGTCGTCGAGCCCGCCCCCGCCGCCCCGGACGCCGAGCCCGCCGGGGCCGGCCGGCCCGACCCGTACGAGAAGGGGCTCGGGCTGCGCCGCGAGGTCCTCGGCGACGCCCATGTCGACCAGGCCCTCGCCGACGACCCGGACGGCGCCTTCCAGGAGTTCGTCACCCGCTACGCGTGGGGCGAGGTCTGGAGCCGCGAGGGGCTCGACCGGCGCCTGCGCAGCGCCGTCACCCTCACCGCCCTCCTCGCCGGTGGCCATCGGGAGGCCCTCGCCGACCACACCCGGGCGGCCCTCCGCAACGGTCTGTCGCCCGAGGAGCTCCGCGAGATCGTCCTCCACGCGGGCGTGTACTGCGGCCTCCCGCCGGCCGAGACGGCGCTGCAGGTGGTCAACCGGGTCATCGCGGAGGAGACGACGCCCCCGGCGTAGCCTGGCGGTGTGAAGCTGACGAAGAAGTCCCACGCCTGCGTGCGGCTGGAGAAGGACGGCCGCACGCTCGTCCTCGACCCCGGCATGTTCACCGAGGAGGACGCCGCCCTCGGGGCCGACGTGCTGCTCGTGACCCACGAGCACCCCGACCACTTCGACGAGGGCCGGCTGCGTGCGGCCCTGGAGGCCAACGAGGCCGCCGAGATCTGGACGCTGCGCAGCGTCGCCGACCGGCTCTCGGCGGCCTTTCCGGGCCGGGTGCACACCGTGGGGCACGGCGACGCCTTCACGGCGGCCGGCTTCGACGTCCAGGTCCACGGCGAGCTGCACGCGGTGATCCACCCGGACATCCCGCGCATCACCAACGTGGGCTACCTCGTCGACGGCACCGTCTTCCACCCCGGCGACGCGCTGACCGTGCCCGACCACCCGGTCGACACGCTGCTGCTGCCCGTCATGGCCCCCTGGAACAAGATCTCCGAGGTCATCGACTACGTGCGGGAGGTCAAGCCGCGCCGGGCGTACGACATCCACGACGCGCTGCTCACCGATCTCGCGCGGCCCATCTACGACCGGCAGATCGGCGGGCTCGGCGGCACCCACCACGCGCGCCTCGCCTCCGGCGCCTCCGCCGAGCTCTGAATCCGCGCACCGCGAGCTCTGAATCCGCGCACTGTCACACCCCGCCAGTAGGCTTGCGCCCATGCGCATCGCCACCTGGAACGTCAATTCGATCACCGCCCGGCTGCCCCGGCTCCTGGCCTGGCTGGAGAGCAGCGGCACCGACGTGCTGTGCATCCAGGAGACCAAGTGCACCGCCGAGCAGTTCCCCGTCGAGGAGCTGCGCGCCCTGGGCTACGAGTCGGCGGTCAACGCCACCGGGCGGTGGAACGGCGTGGCCCTGGTCTCCCGGGTCGGCCTCGCGGACGTGGTGACCGGACTGCCCGGCGGCCCGGAGTACGACGGGGTGCAGGAGCCCCGGGCGATCTCCGCGACCTGCGGCCCGGTCCGCGTCTGGTCGGTGTACGTGCCGAACGGCCGCGAGGTGGCCCACGAGCACTACGCGTACAAGCTGCGCTGGCTGGAGGCGCTCAAGGCGGCCGTCGCGCAGGACGCGGCGGGGGAGCGCCCCTTCGCGGTCCTCGGCGACTACAACATCGCCCCGACCGACGAGGACGTCTGGGACATCGCCGTCTTCGAGGGCGCCACGCACGTGACGGAGCCGGAGCGGGCCGCGCTCGCCGGGCTCCGCGAGACCGGTCTCGCCGACGTGGTCCCGCGCCCCCTCAAGTACGACCACCCCTTCACGTACTGGGACTACCGCGCGCTCGGCTTCCCCAAGAACAAGGGCATGCGCATCGACCTGGTCTACGGGAACAAGCCCTTCGCCGAGGCGGTCTCCGACAGTTACGTGGACCGCGAGGAGCGCAAGGGCAAGGGTGCCTCGGACCACGCGCCGGTCGTCGTCGACCTCGACGTCTGACGCCGGTCGCGGTGATCACCGCGCGCCGGGTGGTCGTCCGCGAGGCCCCGGTGCGACGCTGTTCGGATGAACATTCCCTTTCTGGACAGCTGGCGCAAGCGGCATGAGCCCGACTCCTCGGACTCCCCCCTGGTCGCGGCCTTCGACCGCGACCCGGAGGGGGTGGCCGACCTCCTCTCGGAGTGCGAGCTGCTGCGGTCCCGGGTCGCGGAGGCCGGGGTGGCCCTGGACGACACCCCGAGCTCCCTCCAGGAGCTCGACCAGCTTCCGCCCCGCTGGCGGAACGATCCCGAAGAGCTTCCCTGGTTCGGGAACGACGCCGGGCTCTACCTCGGCACCGTGATCGTCCGGAACGTGCCGGGCGCCCGGTGGCAGGTGTGGCCCGGCGGCGGCCCCGTGGTGCGGCTCGCCTCCGGCCGGGAGATCCAGGTCGTCGAGGCCGGGCTCGACTGGGCGATGACGGGCGCGCCGCAGCTCTCCCAGGTGTACGCGGAGGCCTCCGAGTACTGAGCTTCCGCCTGCCCGGTCCACCCTTCTGCAGTAAATACGGCTTATTCCCGTTTCATGCGTGTCGGGCGTGAAGTCCCTTTTTTCCGTGGAAAGTTTGCGCTGACCGCGACACCGCCGAGAAACGGGGCAGGGCAGCGCATGGCCGTCGTCGATCCGCTGATCGAACTGCGTGGCGTCAACAAGCACTACGGCACGCTGCACGTCCTCCAGTCCATCGACCTCACCGTCGGACGCGGGGAGGTGGTCGTGGTCATCGGCCCCTCCGGATCCGGCAAGTCCACCCTCTGCCGCGCGATGAACCGACTGGAGAGCGTCGAGTCGGGCGAGATCCTCATCGACGGCCGGCCCCTCCCCGAGGAGGGCAGGGCGCTGGCCCGGCTGCGCGCCGACGTGGGCATGGTCTTCCAGTCCTTCAACCTCTTCGCGCACAAGACCGTCCTCGCGAACGTCTCCCTCGCGCAGATGAAGGTCCGCAAGCGCAAGAAGGAGGAGGCCGACCGGCGTTCGCGCGAACTCCTCGACCGGGTCGGACTCGCCGCGCACGCCGACAAGTACCCGGCCCAGCTCTCCGGCGGCCAGCAGCAGCGCGTCGCCATCGCCCGCGCCCTCGCCATGGACCCCAAGGCCCTCCTCTTCGACGAGCCGACCTCGGCCCTCGACCCGGAGATGATCAACGAGGTCCTGGAGGTCATGCGGCAACTCGCCCGCGAGGGAATGACGATGGTGGTCGTCACCCACGAGATGGGCTTCGCGCGCTCCGCCGCCAACCGGGTCGTCTTCATGGCCGACGGGAAGATCGTCGAGGACCGCGCCCCGGAGGAGTTCTTCACCGCCCCGCGCAGCGAGCGCGCCAGGGACTTCCTCTCCAAGATCCTCAAGCACTGACCCGGGTGGGAACCATGCAGCGCACGCACCGGACCCTCGCCCCCCTCGCCCTGCTGCTCGCCGTGACGGCGGCGCTCGGCGGCTGCGGCAAGGAGGGCAGCCCGCCCGTCAAGGGCCCGCAGCCCGACCAACTCCCCGTCTACCGGGTCGAGTCGGGCTTCACCCTGCCGGACTCCGCCACCTGGAACCGGGCGAGGAAACGCGGCCGGCTCGTCGTCGGGGCCAAGGAGGACCAGCCCTACATGGGCGAGAAGGACCCCGCCACCGGCCGCTACTCCGGCTTCGACATCGAGATCGCCAAGATGATGGCCGCCTCCCTCGGCTTCGACCCGGCCGGCGTCGACTTCCGCACCATCGCCTCGGCCAACCGCGAGACGGCCCTCCAGAACGGCCAGATCGACTACTACGTCGGCACGTACACCATCAACGACAACCGCAAGAAGCTCGTCGGCTTCGCCGGCCCCTACTACCAGGCCGGCCAGTCCCTCCTGGTCCGCACCGACGAGAACGACATCGACGGACCGCGGGACCTGGACGGCAAGCGGGTCTGCTCGGCCGCCGGCTCCACCCCGTACCAGCGCATCGAGAAGGACTACCCCGAGGCCGAACTCGTCGCCTACGACACCTACTCCGTCTGCGTGGACAACCTGCTGACCTACCAGGTCGACGCGGTCACCACCGACGACACGATCCTCATGGGCTACGCCGCCAAGGTCCCCGACGAACTCAAGGTCGTCGGCAAGCCGTTCTCCGAGGAGCCGTACGGCATCGGCGTCCCGCACGGCGACACCGCCCTGCGCCTCGCCCTCGACGACGCCATCGCCGTCCACGAGAAGAACGGCGACTGGAAGAAGGCGTACGACGCCACCCTCGGCCTCTCCGGGGTCCCCGCCCCGAAGCCGCCCGCCATCGACCGCTACCCGGCGAGCTGACCGGAGGAGCCTGACATGGACGTACTGACAGACAACTTCTCGCTCTACGGCAAGGGGTTCCTCGGCACCGTCGAACTCACCGTCTACGCCTCGGCGCTCGCCCTCGTCCTGGGCTTCGTCATGGCCTCCTTCCGGGTCGCGCCCGTGGGCTCCTTCCGGGTCTTCGGCACGGTCTGGGTCGCCGTCCTGCGCAACACCCCGCTGACCCTGCTCTTCTTCGCGGTCATGCTGGGCCTGCCCCGCTTCGGACTCGTCCTGCCCTTCAAGCTGTTCGCGGTCCTCGCCCTCGGCTGCTACACCTCCGCCTTCATCTGCGAGGCGCTGCGCTCCGGCATCAACACCGTGCCGCGCGGCCAGGGCGAGGCCGCCCGCAGCCTGGGCATGACCTTCTCCCAGACCCTCTCCACGATCGTCCTGCCGCAGGCCTTCCGCACGGTCATTCCACCCGTCGGCTCCACCCTGATCGCCCTCGCCAAGAACTCGGCGATCGCCGGGGCGTTCAGCGTCACCGAACTCCTCGGCACCTACAAGACCCTCAGCGAACTCGGCTACAACATCGTCTGGACCTTCGTCTGGATCGCCGTCGGATACCTGATCATCACCCTCACCATCAGCGCCCTCTTCCACCTCATGGAGAAGCGCTGGGGAGTCGCCCGATGACCGAGTCCACCGCCCTCTACGACATCCCCGGGCCGGGCGCCCGGCGGCGCCACCTCCTCTACGGACTCGCGTCCACCGCGGTCCTCCTCGCCCTGGTCGGCTGGGTCCTGTACCTCCTCTTCGACACCGAGCAGTTCACCTCCGCCAAATGGACGCCCTTCGAGTACCAGGGCATCCAGGAGCTGCTGCTCAAGGGGCTCGGCAACACCCTCAAGGCCTTCGCCTACGCCTCGGTCCTCTCGCTCGCCCTCGGCGCGGTCCTCGCCACCGGGCGCCTCTCCGAGCACCGGGTGCCGCGCTGGATCTCGACCCTGCTCGTCGAGTTCTTCCGCGCCATGCCCGTCCTCGTGATGATCTTCTTCATCTTCGTGGCGCTCAAGGTGCAGCCGCTGCCCGCGCTCGTCGCCGGCCTGACCCTCTACAACGGCTCCGTGCTCGCCGAGGTCTTCCGCACCGGCGTCCACGCCGTCGCACGCGGCCAGGGCGAGGCCGCGTACGCGCTCGGCATGCGCAAGACCCAGGTGATGACGTACGTCCTGGTGCCCCAGGCCGTACGCGCCATGCTCCCGGCCATCATCAGCCAGCTCGTGGTCGCCCTCAAGGACACCTCGCTCGGCTTCCTCATCACCTACGAGGAGTTCCTGCACGCGGGCAAGCTGATCGCGTCCAACCTCGACTACGACCTGCCGTTCATCCCCGTCGTCCTCGTCATCTCACCGATCTACATCGGGATGTGCATGCTGCTCTCCTGGTTCGCCACCTGGGTGGCCCGCAGGGAGCGCCGCAGCCCGAAGACGAAGGCCGTGGACGTCGCCCCGGCCGAACCGCAGACGCTGCTGCCGGGACAGCAGTAGGGGGTCACACGCCCCCCGAGTCGCACCCGCCCGGCAGCAGCCGGTGATCACTCCGCCCGCAGCGGGACCGACACGTACGAGGGGTCGGCCGTGGGGGAGGAGAAGGTCAGCTGCGCGCCGGTCGGGTTGTGCTCGATGTAGAGCGGGTCGACGGTGTCGACGACCAGGGCGAGCCGGTGCCCCGCCGGGACGTCGTAGGCCGTCGAGAAGAGCTCCAGGTCGACGCCGAACGGCTGCCCCGGGGTCCGGTCGTGGAAGGTGTACGGGGCGTTGCTCACCAGCTTGCCGAGACCGAGCGGGCCCACGTCGTAGAGGTACGCGACGAGGGTGCCGCTCTCCTTCGTGGAGCTGACCGTGGTGTGCACCTTCACCGTGCCGCGCACCCGCTGCGGGGTGTCGTACCGCTCCGACTGCCAGACGCCGGCGAAGGCGCGGGGGAGGAGGGGGATGGAGGCGACGGGCGGGGCCTGGAAGAACTGGTCCAGGAGGTTGGAGAGCATGACGACGCCGCCGTCGGCTCCGGAGTCGACGTTCGCCCAGATCCGCTGCGTACCGTCGAGGTCGAACTTCCGCCGGTTCGCGTCGAGGGACTTCCAGTCGGGGTATCCCTCGTAGCCGGCGTCGGAACGGGGCTTCAGCCGGACCGGCTGCTCGCGGTCGACGCCGTTGTCGACGCCCTTGAGGTAGTGGTCGAACCAGCGGTGGGCGCTGGTCCAGGTGTCGTTGGGCAGGCCGAGGAGGCCGGTGGCCTCGGCGGTGGCGTGGTCGCCCGGACGGAACTCCAGGCGCTTGGGACCGGTGAGCTTCTCGTAGAAGCTCGCGTACTGGTTGGGCGGGAAGATGGTGTCGCCCCAGGCGTTGCCGAGCATGATCGCGGCGCCGTTGGCGTTGATCCGGTCGATCTGCTCGACGGCGGAGCGCTTGCGGCCCCAGGCGATCATGTCCTCCTCCTTGGCCAGGTTGGAGGAGAGGAAGTCGCCCAGGATCTGCTGGAGTTCGGGCCCCGGCCGTCCGGTGAGGTAGCCGGCGCCGCCCAGCAGGGCGGCGGCCTGGAGGTGCTGGGTGCGGCCGCTGTAGATGGACTCGATGAGGTCGGCCCAGCCGCTGAGCGCCGCGACGGCCTTGATCCGCGGGTCGTGCGCGGCGGCGAGCAGGCTGATCCCCGCGCCGTACGAGACCCCCGCCATGCCGACGTGGTCCGGGTCGGCCGGGGTGTTCGCGAGGGCCCAGTCGATCACCTTGGAGGCGTCGGCGATGTCCTTGGGGCCGGCGGTCTCGATCTCGCCGCCGGACTGCCAGAAGCCGCGCGAGTTGTAACTCACCACGACGTAGCCGGAGTCGGCGAGCTTCTGGGCCTGGGCGAGGTACTCGACCTGGGGCATGGCCCAGCTGGTGGGCAGCACGATCACGGGGTGGCGGGCGGCGCCGTCGGCTCCGGCGGGGGTGACGACGTTCGCCTTGAGGACGGTGCCGCCGTCCCCGGCGATGTCGACGAAGCGGATGGATCCGGCGGTCTCGGCGGCCTGGGCGGCGGGGGCGAGCCCGAGGGCCGTCCCGGCCACGAGAGCGGCCGAGACGGCGAGGACCAGGGATGTGCGCACGGGGCACTCCTCACTGGGGGGCACTGTTGGGGGGCAGTGAAAGTGACCCGACGGTAACCGGAGCGGCTTACCCGTGGTAACCGGTCAGTAAGTTACGTGCGGGTAACGATTGGCCGGAGGGCGGTGGCCTCCGCGAAGTCGGCGTGCGCCTCCTCGTACCGCTTGACGGCGAGGAGGAACATGGACCGGTCGGTGAGGGCGCGGGCGAGGGCGGAGCGGTCTTCGGGAAGGCGGCGGGCGAGAATGACGCCTTCGTCGAAGGCGGGGCGGAGCGATTCCACGGATCGGCTGCCAGAGGCCTCCCGGCGGAGCGCGCGGCGGACGGTCAGACGGCGCTGGGCGGTGACCAGGCCGGGGAGATCCCCCGAAGCGCGCAGGGCGGCGGTCTGCCGTGACCTGTCATGATGGTCACGTCTTCACCCCGACGGGAGGGCCGGTGCAGAGCAGGATCGTTCCACCCGACGTCTTCGACCCGCGGATCTACGCCACGGGCATCCCGCACGACCGCTTCCGCGTCCTGCGCGACCGGGCCCCCGTCGCTCGGCAGGAGGAGCCGGAGGTCCTCGGCTGGCCCGCCGGGTCCGGGTTCTGGGCCGTCACCCGGCACGCCGACGTCGTCCGGGTGCTCAAGGACTCGGGGACGTACTCCTCGCACCTCGGCGCCACCCAGATCCGCGATCCCGACCCCGCGGACCTGCCCTTCATCCGCCGCATGATGCTCAATCAGGATCCGCCCGCGCACGGGAGGCTGAGGCGGCTCGTCAGCCGGGCCTTCACCCCCGGGCGGATCGAGCGCTTCGCCGTGACCGCCCGCGAGCGGGCCCGCGAGCTGCTCGGTGCCGCGTTCGCGGCCGGCGACGAGGTGGACCTCGTCCGGGCCGTCACCGACGACTACGCGCTGCTCAACCTCACCGACCTGCTCGGAGTGCCCGCGAGCGACCGGGGGCTGCTGCACGCCTGGACCGAGCGGGTCATCGCCTACCAGGACCCCGACGAGCCACCCGTCCTCGACGCGGAGGGGAGGCCCGTCAACCCCCGCTCGCCCGCCATGCTCGCCGAGATGTTCGGCTACGCGCAGGAGCTCGCCGCGTACAAGCGCGCGCACCCGGCCGACGACGTCATGAGCGTGCTCGCCGCCTCCGAACTCGCCGACGCCGAACTGGAGATGTTCTTCTTCCTGCTGACCGTCGCCGGGAACGACACCGTCCGCAGCGCGGCCCCCGGCGGGGTCCTCGCCCTCGCCGAAAACCCCGACGAGCAGCGGAGGTTGTGGAGCGGTGCGGTCTCCATGGACACGGCCGTGGACGAACTCCTCCGCGTGCACCCGCCCGTGCTCTCCTTCCGGCGCACCGCCGCCCGCGACACCGAACTCGCCGGGCAGAAGATCCGGGAGGGCGACAAGGTCGTCGTCTTCCACGCCTCCGCCAACCACGACGAGCGCGTCTTCGCCGACCCGCACCGCCTCGACCTCGGCCGGACCCCGAACCCGCACGTCTCCTTCGGCGACGGCCCGCACGTCTGCCTCGGCGCGCACTTCGCCCGGCTCCAGCTCCGGGTGTTCCACGAGGAGGTGCGCGCGGCCTGCGGCGGCCTCGCCCTCGCGGGGCCGCCCCGGCGCCTCGTCTCCAACTTCGTCAACGGCATCAAGTCGCTGCCGGTTCGACCGCTGGAGCCCTCCGCGCCGCGCTCGTGACATCGGCCACCAACTCCACCACGTCGGGGCCGTACGCCTGCGAGTTGACCACCTTCAGGAGGAGTACGAAGGAGCCGTCCGGCCCGTACTTGCCGGTCAGCGCCTTGTGGTGACGGGCCAGGTGCCGCGCCGCGGCCTGATTGGCGACCGCGGCCTGGCCGCAGAGCAGGAACACCGGCCGGTCGCCCTCGCCGCGGGTGAGGCGCGCGAGGACGACGTACTCGCTGACGCCCCACTCCGGGCGGTAGGTCTCGCCCGCCACGGTGATCATCCCCCGGTCCTCGCGCGGCTCCTGCTCGACGTTCATCGTGAGTCCCGGCAGCAGGTTCGGCAGATGGGCCGCCATGCGCCGATTGGAGTAGGGACCGCCGATGCAGAATTCCGCTGTCTCGCCGAGACCCTGACGGGCCGTGTCGTGCTGCACGACACGGGGCCGCGCCCCGCAGTCCTTGATCAGCGCCGACAGTTCGAGCAGCGCCGACACGTCGGTGGCGTGCACGCCGCGCTCGCTGCCGGCCAGGCGGTTCACCACGAGCAGACACTCCGAACCGGAGGGCAGCCCGAAGAAGGCCTGCTTGCGGCGCATTCGGCGCCGCCAGAAGTAGGTGCGGGTCAGCCAGCCGAGGGAGCCGCTGACGCCGGTGGCCAGGACCCCCAGCACCACGTTGCGCACGTCTTCGTTCATGGGCGCGCATGCTAGCGGCCGCCCGGCTTTCTGTTCGAGGCGGTCCTGACGGGAGGCGGCGCGGGAAGTTACGCTGCGCGGACGGTCGTTGACTGGAGGTAGGAATGCGTCGCTCCGTCGCTGGCAGGGTCTCACTTCTCGCCGTCGCGGCGACGGTGCTCTCGATGGGCGCCGCCGCGCCACCGAAGGCCCCGCCCGTCGTGGACCCACCCGTCAAGGAACCCGTCGCCGTCGGCTACGGCGGCGCCGTCGCCAGTGTCGACGCCGACGCCTCGGCCGCCGGCATCGAGGTGCTCCGCAAGGGCGGCAACGCGGTCGACGCCGCCGTCGCCGTCGCGGCCGCCCTCGGCGTCACGGAGCCCTACTCGGCGGGCATCGGGGGCGGCGGCTACTTCGTGTACTACGACGCGAAGAGCCGTACGGTACGGACCGTCGACGGGCGCGAGACCGCGCCCCGGACCGCCGGGCCCGGCCTCTTCACGGAGAACGGCAAGCCCATCCCCTTCGAGGAGGGCCAGACCAGCGGCCTCGGCGTCGGCACCCCCGGCACCCCCGCCACCTGGAAGACCGCCCTCGACGCCTGGGGCAGCAAGCGGCTCGACACCCTGCTCGAACCCGCCGAACGGCTCGCCCGCGAGGGCTTCACCGTCGACCCCACCTTCCGCGCCCAGACCGCGGCCAACGAGGCCCGGTTCCGCGACTTCCCCGCCACCTCCGCGCTCTTCCTGCCCGGCGGGCGACTGCCCGTGGTCGGCTCCGTCTTCAAGAACCCCGACCTGGCCCGTACGTACGAGAAGCTCGGCCGCGAAGGCGTCGGCGCCCTCTACCGGGGGCCGCTCGCCCGGGACATCGTGAACACCGTCCGCACGCCCCCGCTCCGCGAGGGCGCCACCCGGACCGTCCGCGCCGGCGACCTGACGGAGGCCGACCTCGCCGCGTACCGCACCGAGTCCCGCAGGCCCACGAAGGTCTCGTACCGCGGGCTCGACGTCTACGGCATGGCCCCGTCCTCCTCCGGCGGCACGAGCGTCGGCGAGGCGCTCAACATCCTGGAGGGCACCGACCTCTCGACGGCCTCCCCGGCCCGCTACCTGCACCGCTACATCGAGGCCAGCCGCATCGCCTTCGCCGACCGGGGCCGCTGGGTCGGCGACCCGGCCTTCGAGTCCGTGCCGACCCGAGGCCTGCTCTCCCAGCGGTTCGCCGACTCCCGGGCCTGCCTGATCCGCGACGACGCCGCCCTCACCAGCCCGCTCGCCCCCGGCGACCCGAGCAGCCCCGTGCCGTGCGCGAGCGGCGGGACCGCCGCCCCGACCACGTACGAGGGCGAGAACACCACCCATCTGACGGTGGCGGACAAGTGGGGCAACATCGTCGCCTACACGCTCACCATCGAGTCCACCGGCGGCAGCGGCATCACCGTGCCCGGCCGGGGCTTCCTGCTCAACAACGAGCTGACCGACTTCTCCTTCGCCCCGGCGAACCCGGCCGTCCACGACCCGAACCTGCCCGGCCCCGGCAAGCGGCCGCGCTCCTCGATCTCCCCGACCATCGTCCTCGACCGGCACGACCGGCCCGTCCTCGCGCTCGGCTCCCCGGGCGGCGCGACCATCATCACCACGGTCCTCCAGACGCTGACGGGCGTCCTCGACCGGGGGCTTCCGCTCGTCGACGCGATCGCCGCGCCGCGCGCCAGCCAGCGCAACCAGACCACCACCGAACTCGAACCGGCCCTGTGGAACAGCCCGTTGAGGACGGAGCTGGAGGGCATCGGGCACGGTTTCCGGCAGAACCCGGAGATCGGCGCGGCGACCGGCGTCCAGCGCCTCCCGGACGGCCGCTGGGTGGCCGCCGCGGAGACGGTCCGCAGGGGCGGCGGCTCGGCGATGGTCGTACGCCCGGCGCCGTAGGAGCGGTCGGAAGGCCGGCGTCCTGGCGGCGGTCAGGAGGCCGGCGCCCTGACCCGCTACAGGGCCGTCAGGACGCGCGGGCCGTCGTCCGTGATCGCCACCGTGTGCTCGGCGTGGGAGGCGCGCGAGCCGTCGGACGTACGGATCGTCCAGCCGTCCCGCGCCGTGTAGTGCCCGTCCGTGCCGCCGCCGATGAGCATCGGCTCGATCGCGAGCACCATCCCGTGGCGCAGCTTCATGCCCCGGCCCGGGCGCCCCTCGTTGGGGACGCCCGGGTCCTCGTGCATGGCGCGGCCGATGCCGTGGCCGCCGAAGCCGTCCGGGATGCCGTAGCCCGCGTCCCGGCAGACCCGGCCGATCGCGTGGGCGATGTCGCCGATGCGGTTGCCGACGACGGCCGCGGCGATGCCGGCCTCCAGGGCCTCCTCCGCCGCGGCGATCAGCCGGGTGTCCTCCGGCCGGGCGGGGCCGACCGTGAAGCTGACGGCCGAGTCGCCGGCCCAGCCGCCCAGCGTCGCCCCGCAGTCCACGGAGACGAGGTCGCCCGGGGCCAGCCGGGTCCCGTCCGGGATGCCGTGGACGATGGCGTCGTTGACGGAGACGCACACGACCGCGGGGAACGGCACCGGGGCCCAGTCCGGGTGGTAGTCGAGGAAGGGCGAGCCGGCGCCCGCCTCGGTGAGCACGTCGCGCGCGGCCCGGTCGAGCTCGGTGAGCCGCACGCCGGGCGCCGCCTTCTCCCGTACGGCCGCCAGGGCACGGGCCACCACCCGCCCAGCCTCACGCATGGCCGCCAGGGATTCGTTCGTCTTGATCTCCACCATAGCCAATTACTATACCGGTATTAGAATGGTCGACATGGTGCGCACACCCCTGACCCCCGAAGAGCGCGAGCGCGGCGAGCGCCTGGGCCTCCTCCTGCGCGAGGCGCGCGGCGAGCGGTCCATGGTGGAGATCGCCGCGGCCGCCGGCCTCTCCGCCGAAACTCTCCGCAAGATCGAGACCGGCCGCGCCCCGACCCCGGCCTTCTTCACCGTCGCGGCGCTGGCCGGGGTCCTCCGCCTCTCCATGGACGAGCTCGTGGTGCACTGCACCCCGGCCCCCGTCTGACCCGCCCTTCAGGGGTCAGACGGAGACCGCGAGCTGCACCCGGCTGTGGCGCGGGCGCTCGATCTCGTCCAGGAGGGCGAGCGCCAGATCGGCGTGGGCGATACGGCCCGGGCCGTCGAGCACCGTGCCCACCGCCGTCCGGTACGCGCCCGTCCGGTCCGCCTCCGCGTTCAGGTCCATCGGCGGGACCACCATCAGCCAGTCGAGCCCGGGCCCGGCCTCCGCCGTGAGCAGCTCGAACTCGGCCACGTGCCCCTGGGCGAACGTCCGCCAATCCGCCGGGAAGTCGGGCGCGTCCATCAGCCGCACGCCGGGAGCGGTCTCCAGGGTCGTGACGATGCCCAGGGTGAGCAGTCGCCCCACCCCCGCCTCGGTGAGCCCGGTGACCAGGGCCTTCGCCGCGGCCGTGAAGAAGTCGGCCGAGGGCACGTCGAGCCGGACCGCCGCGTTCAGTGCGGCGTCGTGGCCCGCGGCGAGGGCCGCCACCGAGGCGGAGTCCGTCGCGTCCCCCCGTACGAGCGTGACTCCCGCGCCCTCCAGGTCGCCGTACGCGGCCGGGTCGCGGACCACGGCCGTCACCCGGTGGCCCCGCGCCACCGCCTCCGCCACGGCCGCCCGGCCGACGCGCCCGCCGGCCCCGAAGACGATGATGTTCTTACCGTTGTTGCTGCTGTCGTTGTCCATGGCTGGACCGTAGAACGGGCACCCCTGGTTACTTCAACGGTACTGGGCTAGCGTCGGCCTCATGATCGAGACGTCCTTCCCGGAGCCGCTGAGCCCCTCCCTCTTCCACGATCCCGACTGCGGCGTCCCCGCCCAGCCCATCCGCGTCGGCGGCGGCAAGTGGACGGCGATGGTGCTGCGCTGCCTGGAGGACGGGACGCCCCGCCGCTTCTCCGAACTCCGCGTCCCCCTGCACTGGATCACCCCCAAGGTGCTCACCGAGACCCTCCGCGCCATGGAGCGCGACGGCTTCCTCGCCCGCACCGTCCACGACGAGAACCCGCCCCGCGTCGAGTACGCCCTCACCGACCTCGGCCGGTCCCTCCTCACCCCGCTCGACACCGCCTGCGACTGGGCGCGCACCCACGCCCCCGAGATCACCGAGGCCCGGGCCGCGTACGAGCACGCCGCCGGCTGACCGCTTCGCGGCACTGCGGGAGGTCGGTCAGTCGGTGGACTTCGTCAGTCCGGTCGCGACCTCCAGCGTGTCGCCCGTGAGCGGGGCGTCCGCGTCCGGTTGGAGCTGCCGCTGTCGGTGAGGGTGATGTCGAGCGGGCTCCCGAGGGTCATCGCGGGCTGCCCGGCGCAGTTCTTGGCGGCGGCCTCCGGCTCGGCGCGTTCGAGGGTGCCCCCGGCTGCCCCGATCGCCGCGCTGCCCGGCTCGTCCGCGTCGGACACGGAGGTGAGACGGCCGCTGTAGACGCACACGTGGCCTGCGAACAGCAGGGAGTACTCGGTGACCTTGTCGCCGTTCCCGCCGCCGGTCAAGGCCTCCCAGGGGCGGAACGCGATATCGAAGTCGCCTCTGCCGCGGCCGGCGAGGGAAGCCCCCGACTATAGTCCGTCCGTGAATGACGACAACGGGCAAGTCCTCGCGGGCCGCTACCGGTTGACCCGCCTCCTCGGCCAGGGCGGAATGGGCGCCGTCTGGCGGGCACACGACGAGCGGCTGGGGCGAGAGGTCGCCGTCAAGGAGTTGCGGCTGCCAGATCACCTCGGGCACGCCGAGCGGGAGAACTGGATCGCCAGGCTGGACCGTGAGGCCAGGGCTGCCGCCCGGCTGAAGCACCCGGGGATCATCACCGTCCACGATCGGATCTCAGGCCCTGACGGCCGGCCCTGGATCGTCATGGAGCTGGTGGACGGCGGTTCCCTCGCCGATCTCGTCGACGCGCACGGCGCGCTTCCGCCGCGACAGGTCGCCGACATCGGCCTGCAGGTGGCTGCCGCGCTCGACGCCGCGCACCGCAGGGGGATCACGCACCGGGACATCAAGCCCGCCAACATCCTCCTCGAGGACGGCCGGGTCGTTCTGACGGACTTCGGGATCGCCGCCCTTGAGGGGGACGCCACCCTCACGGCCACGGGCATGATCATGGGAACGCCGGCGTACATGGCTCCTGAGCAGGTCCGGGGGATGCCCGCGACCGCCGAGTCGGATCTGTGGTCCCTGGGTGCGACCCTCTACGCCGCTGTGGAGGGGCGTGCTCCGTTCGAGGGCACGGCGCCCAGCGCGGTCCTGGTCGCGGTCGCGACGGAAGAACCGGCGCTGGCCGTGCGGGCCGGGATGCTCGGTCCGGTGCTCGAGGGCCTGCTGCACAAGGATCCGGGTGCGCGTCTGACCATGGAGCAGCTGCGGACCCGTCTGAACCGGGCTGTCTCGGCGCCCCCGACCGTCCCGACGGCGGCGCCCGCTTCCCCGGCAACGCCCACGGCGCCCTCGTGGAGTCCGGCCGCGCACCTCGCCGCACAGCCGACCGTCGGGCCGGGACCCCTCGGACCGGAACCCGCCGGACCTCCGGCCGCCGCGCCCCGCGGGAGCACCCGGCGTCGCCGGGCCGTGCTGTCCGGTGCGGCAGTGCTGGTGGTCGCCGCGGCATCGGTGACCGGGTACGTCCTCTACGGCAAGACGGGCCCGGACTACGAGACGAACCGGCGCGCCGCCGAGGCACTGGCCGCGCCTTCGGGCTTCATCCGGGCGGCCACGTCCCGCACTCCGGAGGACCGGGAGCGAGTGACGTACACGAAGGACGACACATGTGACGATCTGTGCACCGGCGAACTCGATGTGGTCAGGCGGTGGATGGAACAGACGCCGGGTGTCGCGTCGGTCCAGGGCATCGAGACCGCACTGGACAAGTGCCTCACCACGGAGCAGGGGTGCGTCATCCCGGTGACTCCGAAGTCCTCGTACAGCGAACCCACCGTGCGGCGCGCCCTGTTCCGCGCGACGGACGGCAGGCTGCAGTTCCTGGTCGACGTCGGCTGACAGCACCCTCGGCCGGTCACGCCACGCCGCCGGCCCGCGAAGCCCGGCACCGCCCGCCGACGCGCGCTTTAGGCTGCCGGGCATGATGCCCGAAGAGCTGCGGCGCGGCCGCTACGTCAGCCTGACCACCTTCCGGAAGAACGGCACGGGGGTCGCGACGCCCGTCTGGTACGTGACGGAGGGCTCCGAGCTGTACGTGTGGACCTGCTCCGACTCCTGGAAGGTCAAGCGCCTGCGGAACGACTCCCGGGTCGAGGTCGCCGTCTGCGACCTGCGCGGCAACATCGCCGACGGCACCGAGCGGTTCGCCGGCAAGGGCCGCCTGGTGGAGGGGGAGGAGCTGCGCCGGATCCGGCGCCTGCTCTCGCGCAAGTACACCTGGCAGTACTGGCTGACGGACGTACCGGCCATGATCGTCCGACTCGGCAAGCGCCCGCACACCGGGATCGTCGTGACGTTCTGACTCCCGCACATCCGGATGAAAACAGTCCGTAGTCGTCCCGTAACACGACTGCGGTCCAATACCCGCGGACCGGAAGGTTCCAGTCGACCGCGGGGCAGGTGCGTGACGCATGACGGTGTATCAACTACCGGTGGAAGTGGCCGCGTTCATGCGCTGGCTGACCGGGCTCACGAGCCGCGCCCGCCCGGAGGGCGGCTGGTACGGGGTCTTCGCCGCACGCGACCCGGAAGGCCTGCGCGCCTGCAGCCGCCGCATCCTCACCCGGCACGTCCTTCCCAACATCGCCGAACCGCTCATCCTCACCACCGCCCAGGCGATGGGCGGTGCCCTCCTCGGCCTG
>NZ_JBEXSZ010000168.1:0-17004 GCF_040613865.1 Streptomyces sp. NPDC006197
GTGCGGGCGTGCTCGCGGCCGCACCGACGGCCACGGCCGCGACGACGAGCACGCCCACGGCGCGGGCGCGCCCTCCCCGGTGAACGGCAAGGGCGTCCCCACCCCCAAGGACCTCGCGGGACTGCGCGGCCCCGGCACCCCGGTCCCGCAGGGCGCGAGCGCGCTCCGCTGGTCCTCCGACCGGGGCTGGATCGAGCGCCCCGCCCCCTCCTTCGGCGAGCCGGCCGAGACCGCCACCCTGCCCACCCTCGCCACGCTCACCAGCGCCGAGCAGCGCTGGGCCGACCGCGAGGAGGACATCACCACCGTCGGCGGCGACCCGTTCGAGGTCGGACAGGTGTTCGCCCGCCGGTGGATGGAGCGGCTCCCCGAGCAGAGCCACGTCCAGAAGCTCTCCACCCTCTACCCCCGCATCCCGCACCGCATCGACGGCGAACTCCTCCGCTACGCCGCCCGGTTCGGGCTTCTTGCCCACAAGGACGACCAGATCGACGAGCACGACCGCTACGCCATCCGAGCCGGATTCTGGCGCGAGATCGACGTCCGGGCCGCCGCCGAACCCGCCCCCGCGCCCGGAGCGGGCCCGGCGACCCCGTAGGCTCTTCCCCCGTGAGTACGGTGTGCGCGGTGCGGGATCTGGTCAAGACGTACCCCGCCACGCGCGGCAGGCGCGGCGCGCCCGCGACCCCCGAGGTGCGCGCCACCGACGGGATCAGCCTCGACGTGCGCGGTGGCGAGATCTTCGGCCTGCTCGGCCCCAACGGAGCCGGCAAGTCCACCCTCGTCCGCCAGCTCACCGGGCTCATGCGCCCCGACTCCGGCACCGTCGAACTCCTCGGCCACGACCTCGTCCGCCACCCCGAGCGGGCGGCCCGGCTCCTCGCCTACCTCGGCCAGGAGTCCACCGCCCTCGACGAGCTGACCATCTCCCTCGCCGCCGAGACCACCGGACGCCTGCGCGGCCTCACCGCCCACGACGCCCGCGCCGAGCGCGACGCCGTCCTGGACGAGCTCGGGCTCGGCGAGATCGCCGGCCGCGCCCTCAAGAAGCTCTCCGGCGGACAGCGGCGGCTCGCCTGCTTCGCCGCCGCGCTCGTCGGCCACCGCCCCGTGCTCGTCCTCGACGAACCCACCACCGGCATGGACCCCGTCGCCCGGCGCGCCGTCTGGGCCGCCGTCGACCGGCGCCGCACCGAGCACGGCACCACCGTGCTGCTCGTCACCCACAACGTCATCGAGGCCGAGACCGTCCTCGACCGGGTCGCCGTCATCGACCGCGGCCGGGTCATCGCCTGCGACACCCCCGCCGGCCTCAAGGAACGCGTCGCCGACGAGGTCCGTGTCGAACTGGTGTGGCGCGACACGCCGCCGCTCCACCTGCCCGAGGTCGCCGCCCTGCGCGGACGCGCCCAGGAGACCGGACGCCGCTGGCACCTCCGGCTCGCCCCCGACGCCGCCCGCGCGGCCGTCGCCACCGTCACCGGCGGGGCCGCGTTCGCCGCGCTCGACGACTTCACCCTGGCCACGCCCAGCCTGGAGGACGTGTACCTCGCGCTGGGCGGCGCGACCGAAGGACTGGTGAAGGCGTGACCCGCCACGAACCGCCCGTGACCGTCAGGAGCTGTACGCAGTGAGCACCGTGCCCGCCGAGGTCCTGCCGACCAGCGCGCTCCCCGCCACGGACCGGGACGCGCAGGACGCCGCCGCGCCCCTCGCCCCGCGCGCCCGGCTCCTTCCGGCCCTGGCCGCCGTCTACCGGGCGCAGCTCTCACGCGCCCGCGTCGCCCGCATCCCGCTGCTCTTCGTCGCCACCTTCCAGTCGATCGGGATCATGGTCCTGATGCGCGGGGTCGTCGACGGCGGCTCCGAGGCGCGCGCCGTCGTGGCCGGCTCCACCGTCCTCGTCGTCGCCTTCGTCGCGCTCAACCTGCTCGCCCAGTACTTCGGGCAGCTGCGGGCCGGCGGCGGCCTCGACCACTACGCCACCCTGCCCGTGCCGCCCGCCGCCGTCGTGCTCGGCGCGGCCGGGGCGTACGCCTCCTTCACCGTGCCCGGGACGGTGGTCACCGCCGTCGCCGGCTCCGTCCTCTTCGGGCTGCCCCTCGGCCACCTGTGGATCCTCGGCGCCGTCGTCCCGCTCGCCGGCGCGGCGCTCGCCGGGCTCGGCGCGGCCCTCGGACTCCTCGCCCCCCGGCAGGAGCTGGCCACCCTCCTCGGCCAGCTCGGCATGTCGGCGGCCCTGCTCCTCGGGGTCCTCCCGGCCGAGCGACTGCCCGGACCGATCGGCTGGGCGCGGGACCTGCTGCCGTCGACGTACGGCGTGGAAGCCCTCGCCCGCACCTTCGGCCCGCACCCCGACTGGGCGGCCGTCGCCGCCGACCTCGCCGTCTGCGCGGCGGTCGGACTCGGCTCGCTCGCCGTCGCCACCTGGGCCTACCGGCGGGCCGCCGTCCGCTGAGGCGGGCGTGCGCCTGGGGCCGCCGTCCGTGGAGACGGGCGTGCTCGCGGGCCGCCGTCCGCTGAGGCGGGCCACAGGGACACCTGGCACGATGGCGGGGTGACCGCACCTCTGACTCCGCCTCACCAGCCGCCGAACGACCCCGACCAGCCCCCGCCGCCTCCGCCGCCGCTCGGCCCGGCCGGAGACCCGATCACGGCGGCCGAGGTCGTGCAGGGCGTGGTGGTGACCCTCCTCTCCGCGGTCGCGGGGGCGCTGCTCGGGGTGCTGTGGCTGAACCTGGCCCCGCGCGTCCTGCTCATCTCGGACGGCAAGGGCGTCTACCTCCGGAACTCCGAGGGGGAGCAGGCGATCGGCGCCGACGGGACGTTCGTGCTCCTCGCGCTGGCCTTCGGCGTGGTCGCCGCGCTCGTCGTCTTCCTGCTGCGCCGCAGGGGCGGGGTCCCGCTCGTCCTCGGCCTGGCGCTCGGCGGCGGCCTGGGCTCGCTGATCGCGTGGGGGATCGGAACGCACTTCGGGCCCACCGACGACGTAGTCGCCCACGCGAAGGCGGTCGGCCCGAACGTCACCTTCGAGGCGCCGCTCGAACTGAACCTGGGGGCCGCCGCGATGCTGGCCTGGCCGCTCGCCGCGATGATCGTCCACCTGGCCCTGACGGCCGCCTTCGGCCCCCGCGACCCGGAACCGGAACCCTGGGACCAGCCGAAGGCGTACACCCAGGGTCCCGGCTCGCACTGACGGTGCGGCCGGGGCGCGGGCCCGGCTCTTGCCGGCGGTGCGGCCGGGGCACGGGCCCGGCTCTTGCCGGCGGTGCGGCCGGGGCACGGGCCCGGTTCTTGCTGACGGTGTGGCCCGGGCGCGGGCCCCGGCTCTTGCCGGCGGTGCGGCCCGGGCGCGGGGCCCGGCTCGTGCCGGAGCCCGGGCCCTCACGGGGGCCGCGCCCGCCCGGCCGTCAGGCGCGGCCGATCGGGGCCAGCACCGCCGAGGTGAGGGCGGCCAGGTCCGTGGGGGAGAGCTCCACCTCCAGGCCGCGGCGGCCCGCCGAGACGCAGACGGTCGTGTGCTCCGAGGCCGAGGCGTCGAGGACGGTACGGAGCCGCTTGCGCTGGCCCAGCGGCGAGATGCCGCCCCGGACGTATCCCGTGGTGCGCTCCGCCGCCGCCGGGTCGGCCATCACGGCCCGCTTCCCGCCGACCGCCGACGCCAGCGCCTTCAGGTCCAGCTGACCCGCCACCGGGACCACCGCGACCATCAGCTCGCCGTCGACGTCCGCGACCAGCGTCTTGAAGACCCGGTCGGGGGAGACGCCGAGGGCCTCCGCGGCCTCCTCGCCGTACGAGGGGGAGGCCGGGTCGTGCTCGTACGCGTGCAGCGTGAACGGCGTGCCGGCCGCCGTCAGGGCCACCGTCGCCGGAGTGCCTCCGCCGTTCTTCTTCTGCTTCTTCGCCACGCGCTCTTCCTCGGCTCGGTCCGTCCGGTGGGGCCGGCTCAGTTCGGGTACGTCGGGGTCTGCGTCAGGTCCACCACCGGCAGCGACGGCAGGTGCCGCAGCACCGCGGTCTCCGCCCGCAGCAGTGTCAGCTCCTCGCGCAGCCGGGTCGCCGTGTCCGGAGCCTGGAGCAACCGCTGCTTCGACGGGGTGTCGAGCACCGCCGCCGCCGCGACCAGGTACGACACCACGGAGGGCTCGTCCGGCAGCTCGCTCGTCGTCAGCGAGCGCTCCCGCGCGCCCGCGAGGCGCTTCTGGTAGTTCCGGAAGGCCCGCAGCACCCCCTCGGCGAGCGTGCCCGCCTCCTCGCCCTGCTCCTCGGGGATCTCCTCGACCTCGGCCGTCAGGAACGGCCCGCTCGCGTCGACCGACAGCAGCTTCACCCGGGTCGTACCGGTGGCCATCACCTCGAAGCTGCCGTCGGCGCGCTCCCGGATCGACGCCGCGTCGGCGACGCAGCCGACCCGGTGGAAGGCCTGGACGGGATCGGAGCCGAAGCCCGCCGCCGGGCCCTTCTCCGGCAGCGCCGTCTGGTCCGGCATGCCGGGGGCCGTGGGCGCGACCTCGCGGCCGTCGCGGATGGCGACGACGGCGAAGCGACGGGGCTGGGCGTCGTCGATCGTGAGCAGCTCGCGCATCATGGCGCGATAACGCTCCTCGAAGACGTTCAGGGGCAGTACGAGGCCCGGGAACAGCACCGTGTTGAGGGGGAAGAGAGGCAGACGGGCGGTGGTCACAGCGGCCTAGCCTAATGGCCGCCGGGCCCGCCCCGTCCGGACCGTCCACGACCGGTGCCCCCGGGGCCCGTCCGGCGGGCCAGCTCGCCCCGCGCCCGGTCCCGCGCGGCCAGGAAGCGGAGGAGGGGGTCCTGCGGTGCGGCATCCCGCGCGGCACCCCAGGGGAACGAGGTCGCGTACGGGCCGATCCGCCCGAACTCCTCCCACGCCTCCGTCCAGCGCGCCCGCTCGACCAGCACGTACGCCAGCAGGTTGCGGACCTCGGCCGGCCACGGGTCGCCCGCCGGGAACGCCGCCGACAGGGCCAGGGCGCGGACCACCGCCCGGTCGATCCGGTCGGCGGGCACGGACCCGTCAGGACCCGGCGGCACCCGGAGGCCGTCGTAGGCCGCGCGGACCGGCAGCGCCCCGACGAGCGAGTCCGGCGCTGCGTCGTCGGCGGCCTGTTCGGCGAAGTCGAAGGCGGCGCGGTGCGAGCCGTACCACTGCGCGGAGAGGTACTTCAGCGCGGCGACGTGGCAGCCGTAGTGGTGCGGGGAGCGGCGCACGGCCTGCTCCCACAGCGACTCGAAGGCCGCGTGCCCGGCGTGCGCCCCGCGCGCGTGGTCCAGGGCCAGCCGCCACGGCACCGGGTCGTGCGGAGCCTCCCCGGCGATCTCCCGCACCAGCGGGGCGAGCTCGCGCAGCCGCTCGGCCCGCGCCGGGGACTCCCAGGCCCTGCGGACGGCCAGCTGCGCCGTGACGAGGAGGGCGTCGGGATCGCCGGGCGCGGCGGTGAGCCACCCGGTGAGCCAGTCGCCCCTGCTGTACGCGAAGGTGGCGAGCCGGGTGACGTACCGGTCGCGGTCCTCCCACTCGCCGGCGTCCCGGGTGGTGGCGAGCAGCTTCGCCGCGGGCTCCGGATCGCCGAGGGCGGCGGCGACCAGGGCGGGGGCGAGCCGCTCGTCCGGGGCGTCGAGCAGCACGTCGGCGTCCGGCACGAGCGCGGCGGCGAGCCGCGGTGCGTGCCGGGCCGGGCGGACGGTGCCGAGCAGGGCGCGGAGCAAGGACATGGTGCTGTGTATTGTCCCCCGCCCCCGCCCCTCGCGGCAGCTGCGTCACGGGGTCGCGACAGCACCCTCACCTGGCGGTGACACCACCCCCTCACCCCCTTCGCAGCAGCCGGGTCGCGCCCGCCGCCACCGTCGTCGCGAGGATCCAGCCGAGGAGGATCAGGGCCGCCGCCGCCCACTGCCAGAGGCCCTCGAGCCGCCAGTAGCCGTCCTGGCCGAGGTTGATCACGGGCAGCAGCAGGTCGAGCGCGTACAGCGTGGCGTTCCACTCGGGCGCCTCGTCCGCCTTCAGCGGTATCGGGCGGTAGTGGGAGAAGGCCACCGTGCCCGCCGCCCACAGCACGGCCATCCACAGCGCGGCCCGGCCCGGCCGGTAGCCGTACGCCACGGTCCAGTCCTGGAGGTAGCCCCACAGCTTCCCCGCGACCGGCAGGGTCTCCCGCCGGCGCCGCTGCTTGGCGAGCAGCACCTCGCGGGCGTCCGCGTCCTCGCCGCTGTTCCGCAGGACCGTCGCGAGCCGCTCGTACGGCTCGGGGGCGTACTCCGGGGTCGCCGCCGCCACCCACTCCAGGCGCCGGGCCAGCGGGAAGTGCCCGTACGGCACCAGGTTCTCGTAGGCGAAGCCGCCCATCGCGAGCCCGCCGGGCCCCGGCCAGCTGGTCGACAGGTCGATCAGGGTGACGACCTTGGCGCCGTTGAGCACCACGCGCCCCTCCTCCGGGCGCTCGCCGTTGAACCGCAGCTCCGGGGTCACGATCCGGCGCAGCGACACCTCGTCCCGCCGGGAGCCGTCCAGCAGGAAGCGGGCGCTGTGCAGGTCCACCGCGTCACCGAACCGGCCGTCGTCGAGCCGCACCCCGCCGTGGCACTCCACCGGCTTGCGCCGGGTGCCCTGGGCGGGCGTCACCCCGTACGGCGGGGTGGCCGTGGTGGTCCCCGTCCGGCCCGCGCCCCCCGTCTCCTCGTACACCCAGGCGGCGTTCAGATAGAGCGAGCGCTCCACCGTCAGCTGCGGAGCGTTCAGCGCGCGGCGGCCCTGCGCCCCGCGCAGCACGCTGCCCCGCAGGCTGAGCGAGACCCCGACCTTCGCCCCGCGCAGGCTCAGCTCCCCGTAGGCCTCGATCAGCTCGGCCTGGAGGTCCTGGGCGACCACCATCCCGTCCGCCGTGATCGCCCGCCCCCGCCGGTCCGGCCACACCTGGATCTGGTTGATCAGCAGGTCCGTGCCGATCTGCGCGTCCGTCAGCCGGATGCCGCGCCGCACCCGGCAGCGCGGCAGATGCAGGTCCCCCTCCGTGTGCAGCCGGGCCGCCTCCAGGCGCGGCAGCGCGCACTCGACCATCCGCAGGGTGCCGAACCGGGCCTCGGGCAGCACCACCTCGTCGTCGAACCGGCAGCCGTGCAGCTCCACGTACGGCCCTATCGTCCCGCCCGCCAGGTTCAGCACGCCGGTGATCCTGACCCCGCGCAGCTTCAGCGCGGCCACCCGCCCGGACCGGGCCTGCGGCCCGTCGAGCAGCAGCAGCGCCACCACGTCGGCGCGGACGCTCCGCTCCTCCCCCCACTCCCATCCCCCGAAAGGGTCGTCCCGCTCCGCGACCCCCTCCGTCAGATCGCAGGTCCTACCGATCCGGAACGCCCGCCACATGGCCCGCTCCGGGCCCGTGAGACCGTCCGGCATTCCGTCCTCGTGCGGCTCGGTCACTGCCGCCCCCTCGCTTTCCACGATCCGCTCCCACGATTCCGCTCACCGGGATTCGTGGATTCGTACAGCCGTTCTTCCCGCTGGGTGACGGGCTGAACGCTAACGGTCAGCTGTGGCGACAAGACGCCAGTGGGACGCGTATCGGTCACTGATTGGCATGTATCAGCTGTTGATACGGACGACCGGCGTTCTAGGCCGTCTGCGAGAATTGACCCGTGATCTCTCGAATCGATCTGCGCGGTGAGACCCTCCCCGAGGGTTCCGCCCTGCGCGACCTGCTGCCCCGTGCCGAGTTCGACGTGGAAGCCGCCCTGGAGAAGGTGCGGCCGATCTGCGAGGACGTCCGGCATCATGGCGCGGCCGCGGTGATCGACTACGGGGAGAAATTCGACGGCGTCCGCGTCCCGGGCCTTCGCGTCCCCGCCGAGGCGATCGCCCGCGCCCTCGACGAGCTCGACCCGGCCGTCCGCGCCGCCCTGGAGGAGTCCATCCGGCGCGCCCGGCTCGTCCACCGCGAGCAGCGCCGCACCACCCACACCACCCAGGTCGTCCCCGGCGGCACGGTCACCGAGAAGTGGATCCCGGTCGAGCGCGTCGGCCTGTACGTGCCGGGCGGCCGTTCCGTCTACCCGTCCTCCGTCGTGATGAACGTCGTCCCGGCCCAGGAGGCCGGCGTCGAGGGCGTGGCCATCGCCTCGCCCCCGCAGAAGGAGTTCGGCGGCCTGCCGCACCCGACGATCCTCGCCGCCTGCGCCCTGCTCGGCGTCGACGAGGTCTACGCCGCCGGCGGCGCCCAGGCCATCGCCATGTTCGCGTACGGCACCGAGGGGACCGCCGACGAGCCCGGCTGCGCCCCCGTCAACCTGGTCACCGGCCCCGGCAACATCTACGTGGCCGCCGCCAAGCGCCTGCTCAAGGGCCGCATCGGCATCGACGCCGAGGCCGGCCCGACGGAGATCGCGATCCTCGCGGACTCCACCGCCGACCCGGTGCACGTCGCCGCCGACCTCATCAGCCAGGCCGAGCACGACCCGATGGCCGCCTCCGTCCTCGTCACCGACTCGGACGAGCTGGCCGCCGCCACCGAGGCCGAGCTGAAGACCCAGGTCGCCGCCTCCAAGCACGTCGACGACCGGATCGTCCCGGCCCTGGCCGGCCGCCAGTCCGCGATCGTCCTCGTCCGCGACCTCGCCGACGGCCTCAAGGTCGTCGACGCGTACGGCGCCGAGCACCTGGAGATCCAGACCGCCGACGCCGCCGCCGTCGCCGACCGGGTCCGCAACGCGGGCGCGATCTTCGTCGGCCCCTGGGCCCCGGTCTCGCTCGGCGACTACTGCGCCGGCTCCAACCACGTCCTGCCCACCGGCGGCTGCGCCTGCCACTCCTCGGGCCTCTCCGTGCAGTCCTTCCTGCGCGGCGTGCACATCGTGGACTACACGCGCGACGCCCTCGCCGACGTCGCCCACCACGTCGTCACCCTCGCCGAGGCCGAGGACCTGCCCGCCCACGGCGCGGCGATCAAGGCCCGGTTCGGATGGAAGGTGCCGTAGAGCAAGTGAGCAACATCAGGATCGACGACCTGCCCGTCCGGGACGAGCTGCGCGGCAAGTCCCCCTACGGCGCGCCCCAGCTCGACGTCCCCGTCCAGCTGAACACCAACGAGAACCCCTACCCGCTGCCCGAGCCCCTGGTGGCCCGGATCGCGGAGCGGGTCGCCGAGGCCGCCCGCGGCCTCAACCGCTACCCCGACCGGGACGCGATCGAGCTCCGCACCGAGCTCGCCGCCTACCTCACCCGGACCGGCGGCCACCGCGTCGGCGTCGAGAACGTGTGGGCGGCCAACGGCTCCAACGAGGTCCTCCAGCAGCTGCTGCAGACCTTCGGCGGACCCGGCCGCACCGCGATCGGCTTCGAGCCCTCGTACTCGATGCACGCCCTGATCGCCCGCGGCACCGGCACCGGCTGGATCTCCGGCCCGCGGAACGAGGACTTCACCATCGACGTCGAGGCGGCCGTCCAGGCCATCGCCGAGAGCGCGCCGGACGTCGTCTTCGTCACCTCGCCCAACAACCCCACCGGCACCGCGGTCGAGGCCGACACGGTCCTCGCCCTGTACGAGGCGGCGCAGGCGGCCAAGCCCTCGATGGTGGTCGTGGACGAGGCGTACGTGGAGTTCAGCCACCGCGACTCGCTGCTGCCGCTCCTGGAGGGCCGCCCGCACCTGGTGGTCTCCCGGACCATGTCCAAGGCCTTCGGCGCCGCCGGGCTCCGCCTCGGCTACCTCGCCGCCGACCCGGCCGTGGTCGACGCCGTGCAGCTGGTCCGCCTGCCGTACCACCTCTCGGCCGTCACCCAGGCCACCGCGCTCGCCGCCCTGGAGCACACCGACACCCTCCTCGGGTACGTCGAGCAGCTCAAGGCCGAGCGCGACCGGCTCGTCGCCGAACTGCGGGCGATCGGCTACGAGGTCACCCCCTCCGACGCCAACTTCGTGCAGTTCGGGAAGTTCCCCGACACGCACGCGGCCTGGCAGAAGATCCTCGACCGGGGCGTCCTGGTCCGGGACAACGGCGTACCGGGCTGGCTGCGGGTCACCGCCGGCACCCCCGAAGAGAACGACGCGTTCCTCGACGCGGTCCGTGAATTGATGAAGGAGCAGGAACGATGAGCCGCGTAGGCCGCGTTGAGCGCACCACCAAGGAGACCTCCGTCGTCGTCGAGATCGACCTCGACGGCACCGGAAAGGTCGACGTGTCGACCGGGGTCGGCTTCTACGACCACATGCTCGACCAGCTCGGCCGGCACGGCCTCTTCGACCTGACGGTCAAGACCGACGGCGACCTGCACATCGACTCGCACCACACCATCGAGGACACCGCCCTCGCCCTCGGCGCCGCCTTCAAGCAGGCCCTCGGCGACAAGGTCGGCATCTACCGCTTCGGCAACTGCACCGTCCCGCTGGACGAGTCGCTCGCCCAGGTCACCGTCGACCTCTCCGGCCGCCCGTACCTCGTGCACACCGAGCCCGAGAACATGGCGCCGATGATCGGCTCGTACGACACGACGATGACCCGGCACATCCTGGAGTCCTTCGTCGCCCAGGCCCAGATCGCGCTGCACGTCCACGTGCCGTACGGCCGCAACGCCCACCACATCGTGGAGTGCCAGTTCAAGGCCCTGGCCCGCGCGCTGCGCTACGCCTCCGAGCGCGACCCGCGCGCCGCCGGCATCCTCCCCTCCACGAAGGGCGCGCTCTAGTCGTGAACGGCCTCTCCAGCATCCTCATCCTCGTCGGGCTCTTCCTGCTCGGCGGCATCTACTCCTTCGTCAAACAGCAGATGCCCAAGAGCCTGATCGTGCTCCTCTCCATCGGTGCCGCGATGTGCCTCTCCGCCGGCGTGCTGCGTCTGGAGGTGTGGGCATGAGCACGGCCTCCCCGAAGAAGGTCGTCGTCTTCGACTACGGCTTCGGGAACGTGCGCTCCGCCGAGCGCGCGCTCGCCCGGGTCGGCGCCGACGTCGAGATCACCCGCGACTACGACAGGGCGATGAACGCCGACGGACTCCTCGTCCCCGGCGTCGGCGCCTTCTCCGCCTGCATGCAGGGCCTCAGGGAGGCCCGCGGCGACTGGATCATCGGCCGCCGGCTCTCCGGCGGCCGCCCGGTCATGGGCATCTGCGTCGGCATGCAGATCCTCTTCGCCCAGGGCATCGAGCACGGCGTGGAGACCGAGGGCCTCGACGAGTGGCCCGGCACGGTCGAGCCGCTGAACGCCCCCGTCGTCCCCCACATGGGCTGGAACACGGTCGACGCGCCCGCCGGCACGCAGCTGTTCGCGGGGCTCGACGCCGACGCCCGGTACTACTTCGTGCACTCCTACGCGGTGCGCGAGTGGACCCTGGAGGTCGGCAACCCCAACATCCGCGCGCCCAAGGTCACCTGGGCCACCCACGGCGAGCCCTTCGTCGCGGCCGTGGAGAACGGCGCCCTGTGGGCGACCCAGTTCCACCCCGAGAAGTCCGGCGACGCCGGAGCCCAGCTCCTCACCAACTGGATCGGAACCCTGTGAGCACTCTCGAACTCCTCCCCGCCGTCGACGTCCGCGACGGCCAGGCCGTCCGGCTCGTCCACGGCGAGTCCGGCAGCGAGACCTCCTACGGCTCTCCGCTGGAGGCCGCCCTGGCCTGGCAGCGCGCGGGCGCCGAGTGGCTCCACCTGGTCGACCTGGACGCCGCCTTCGGCACCGGCGACAACCGCGACCTGGTCCGCCAGGTCACCGAGGCCATGGACATCAAGGTCGAGCTCTCCGGCGGCATCCGCGACGACGCCACGCTCGCCGCCGCCCTCGCCACCGGCTGCACCCGCGTCAACCTCGGCACCGCCGCCCTGGAGACCCCCGAGTGGGTCGCCAAGGTCATCGCCGAGTTCGGCGACAGGATCGCCGTCGGCCTCGACGTGCGCGGCACGACCCTGCGCGGTCGCGGCTGGACCCGCGACGGCGGCGACCTGTACGAGACGCTGGCCCGCCTCGACTCCGAGGGCTGCTCCCGGTACGTCGTCACCGACATCGCCAAGGACGGCACCCTCCAGGGTCCCAACCTGGAGCTCCTGAAGAACGTCTGCGCGGCCACCGACAAGCCCGTCGTCGCCTCCGGCGGCGTGTCCTCCCTGGACGACCTGCGGGCCCTGTCCGGCCTCGTCCCGCTGGGCGTCGAGGGCGCGATCGTCGGCAAGGCGCTGTACGCCAAGGCCTTCACCCTGGAAGAGGCGCTCGCGGCGGTGGCGTCGTGAGCTCCGAGGTCCGCAAGGTCGTCACCGGCGCTCCCTGGGAGGAGCAGTTCGGCTACTCCCGCGCCGTCGAGCTGCCGAACGGCACGGTCCTGGTCTCCGGCTGCACGTCGGTGGTCGGCGGCCAGATCGCCGGCGGCGGCCCGTACGAGCAGGCCATCAACTCCTTCAACGTGGCCTTCGACGCGCTGAAGCAGCTGGGCCTGGGCGCCGAGCACGTCGTCCGCACCCGGATGTACATCACGCACGCCCGGGACGTGGACGAGGTCGGCCGCGCCCACAAGGAGCTGTTCGACGGGGTCCGCCCGGCCGCGTCGATGATCATCGTCTCCGGCTTCGTCGACCCGAGCCTGGTCGTCGAGGTCGAGGTCGAGGCCTTCCGGGGTGATGTCGCATGAGTCTCGCCGTACGCGTGATCCCCTGCCTGGACGTGGACAACGGCCGGGTCGTCAAGGGCGTCAACTTCCAGAACCTGCGGGACGCGGGCGACCCCGTCGAGATGGCCAAGCTGTACGACGCCGAGGGCGCCGACGAGCTGACCTTCCTCGACATCACCGCCTCCTCCGGCAACCGGGAGACCACCTACGACGTGGTGCGCCGCACCGCCGAGCAGGTCTTCATCCCGCTCACGGTCGGCGGCGGCGTCCGCTCGGCCGAGGACGTCGACAAGCTGCTGCGGGCCGGCGCCGACAAGGTGGGCGTCAACACCGCCGCCATCGAGCGCCCCGAGCTGATCCAGGAGATCGCGGAGCGCTTCGGCCGGCAGGTGCTCGTCCTGTCCGTGGACGCGCGCCGCACCGCCTCGGGCTCCTTCGAGGTGACGACGCACGGCGGCCGCAAGGGCACCGGCATCGACGCCGTCGAGTGGGCGCACCGGGCCGCCGAGCTGGGCGCGGGCGAGATCCTGCTCAACTCGATGGACGCCGACGGCACGAAGGACGGCTACGACACCGAGATGATCGCGGCCGTGCGCAAGCACGTGACGGTGCCGGTGATCGCTTCCGGCGGCGCCGGCAAGCTGGCCGACTTCCCGCCGGCCGTGGCGGCGGGCGCGGACGCGGTGCTCGCGGCCTCCGTCTTCCACTTCGGCGACCTGCGGATCTCGCAGGTCAAGGACACGCTCCGGGAGGCGGGCCACCCGGTCCGCTGAACGAGGCCGTGAGAGGGGCCCCTTCGGGGGTCCTTCTTCTTGCCGAGATGTGCAGTATTACTTCCGCAATTTTTGTTGCGCAAGTTTTCTTTCCTATCTATGGTCGTGAACATGACCTCGTCGGAGAACCGCCGGATCACCGATCTCGGCACCCTCAAAGCCATCTCGCACCCCCTGCGGATGCGCCTCTACCGCGCCCTCTTCGTGGCCCGCGCCGCCACCGCCTCCCAGCTCGCCGAGCAGGTCGACGAGGCCGTCTCCCTCGTCAGCTACCACCTGCGCAAGCTCGCCGAGCACGGCCTCGTCGAGGAGGCCGAGGCCCGGTCGACGGACGGCCGCGAGCGCTGGTGGCAGCCCGCCTCGTACGGCTTCAGCATCCACGAGGAGGACCTCCGCGACGCCCCCGAACTCGCCGCCGCGAGCGCCGCCTTCGGTCGTACGGTCAACCAGCAGCGCACCGAGATGCACAGCCGCTTCCTCGACGAGCAACACACCTGGCCCGAGGCCTGGCGCAGCGCCTCGATGAGCTCGGAGTGGCTGCCCCGGCTCACCGCGGCCGAACTCGCCTCGCTCGGGAAGGAACTCGACGCGCTCGTCCGGACGTACGACGAGCGGGCCCGCGCCGCCGAGGCCGCCGGCGACACCGAGGGCCGCGAGAACGTCGCCGTCCACCTCTTCGGCTTCCCGTACCGGGGCTGACCGCGTGACCGCGACCGCGGAGGCCCCCGCGCGCCCCGCCCACCGCAGCCCCCAGGTCCTGCGCTGGCTCGGCGCCTATACCGCCTCCACCCTCGGCGACAGCGTCTACTACCTGGCCCTCTCCTGGTCCGCCGTCAGCAGCGGCACCCCCGCCCAGGCCGGACTCGTCATGGCCGTCTCCGCCGTGCCCCGCGCGCTGCTCATGCTCGGCGGGGGAGTCGTCGCGGACCGCCTCGGCCCGCGCCGGGTGGTCATCGCCTCCGACACCGTCCGCGCCCTGGTCGTCCTCGGCCTCGCCGCGACCCTCTTCCTCGCCTCGCCCGGCCTGTGGGCGCTCGCCGCCGTCGCCCTCGTCTTCGGCGTCGTCGACGCCCTCTTCCTGCCGGCCGTCGGCGCCCTCCCGCCCCGCATCGCCGCACGCGACCAGCTCACCCGCGTCCAGGGCCTGCGCGGCCTCGCGCACCGCACCGGCGCCGTCCTCGGCGCCCCGCTCGGCGGCCTCGCGGTCGCCGTCGGCGGTCCCGCCACCGCCTTCGGCCTCGCCGGAGCGCTCTTCGTGCTCTCGCTGCCCCTGCTGAGCGCGCTCCGGCTCCGCCCCCTCCCCGCCACCGACGAGGCCCGCGACGGCACCGCCCTGCGCGACCTCGCCGACGGACTGCGCTACCTGCGCGGACACCGCGTCCTCGGCCCGCTGATGATCGTCGTGCTCCTCAGCGACCTCGGCTTCGTCGGCCCCCTCAACCTCGGCCTCACCGTCCTCTCCGAGCAGCGCGGCTGGGGCGCCTCCGGCATCGGCTGGATCCTCGCCGGCTTCGGTACGGGCGCGGGCGCCGCCTCCCTGCTCCTGGCCGTACGAGGACGCGTCCCGCGCGCCGGGGCCGTCAGCGGCTGGACCATGGCGGTCGGCGCCGTCTCCATCGGCGCCCTCGCCGCCACGCCGTACCTGCCCGTCGCCGCCGCCCTCGCCCTCTCCGTCGGCCTGCTCGCCGGACTCTCCGGGGCGCTGTGCAACACCCTCGTCCAGACCGAGTGCGAGCCCGCCTACCTCGGCCGGGTCACCGCCGTCTCCAGCCTCGCCAGCCTGGGCGCGGCCCCGCTGACCTTCCCCGTCACCGGCGCGGCGATCGACCTGTGGGGCACCGGCCCGGTCTTCGCCGTGAGCGCCTCGCTCTGCGCCCTCGCCGGCGTGTACACCCTCGCGGTCCCGGCCCTCCGCCGCGCCGAACTGCCGAAGTAGCCCCGCTCAGATCCCCAGCTGCTTCGTCTCCCGCAGCCGCTCGATCGCCTCCGGCTCACCCTCCAGCGCCACCTTCGCCGCGTCCTGGCGGCCGTACAGGTACATCACCAGCTCGCCCGGCTCCCCGGAGGCCGTCACCACCGGGGTGCCGCGGTGGGCCACCGCCGTCTGCCCGTTCGGACGGCGCAGCACCAGGCCCACCGGGGCCTTGCGGCCGAGGATCCGGGCCATCCGCTCCAGACGGGACCAGAGGGCGTCCGCGAAGACCGGGTCCAGCTCGCGGGCCGACCAGTCGGGCTGGGCACGGCGCACGTCCTCCGCGTGCACGTAGAACTCGACGACGTTCGCCCCCTCGTCCACCTGCTTGATGGTGAACGGCGAGAACCGCGGCGGGCCCGTGCGGACGAGCTGGATCAGCTCCTCGTACGGCTTGTCGGCGAACTCCGCCTGCACCCGGTCGAGCCGCTCCTTCAGCACCGGTACGAGCGTCCCCGCCGCCGCGTCCGGACGCCGCTCCCGCACCACCACATGGGCCGCGAGGTCCCGGGTCCGCCATCCCTCGCAGAGCGTGGGCGCGTCCGGGCCCGCCGCCTCCAACAGATCGGCGAGCAGAAGCCGTTCACGTTTCGCATGGGTCGACATGCTCGCCAGAGTACGACCGGCGCGCGCGGTCCGCCCAGTGGACGCCCCACCGGACACCGCCCCGAAGCGCGGCACAATGGCCCCATGAGCAGCACGCCCCGGACCCCCAGCGACCTCGACCCGGCCATCGCCGCCCGCCTCAAGCGCAGCCCCGACGGCCTGGTCCCCGCCATCGCCCAGCAGTACGACACGGGCGAGGTGCTGATGCTGGGCTGGATGGACGACGAGGCCCTCCACCGCACCCTCACCACCGGCCGCTGCACCTACTGGTCCCGCAGCCGGGGCGAGTACTGGGTCAAGGGCGACACCTCCGGGCACGTCCAGCACGTCAGGTCCGTCGCCCTCGACTGCGACGCCGACACCCTCCTCGTCAAGGTCGACCAGGTCGGTGCCGCCTGCCACACCGGCGCCCGCACCTGCTTCGACGCCGACGTGCTCCCCGTATCCCAGTAAGGTCCGGTGCCATGGATCTCGAGACCTTCCGCAAGCTGGCGGCCGATCGCCGCGTCATCCCCGTCAGCCGCAGGCTCCTCGCGGACGGCGACACCCCGGTCGGGCTCTACCGCAAGCTCGCCGCCGAACGCCCCGGCACCTTCCTCCTCGAATCCGCGGAGAACGGCCGCAGCTGGTCCCGCTACTCCTTCATCGGAGTCCGCAGCGACGCGACCCTGACGGTCCAGGACGGGCAGGCCCACTGGCTGGGCACCCCGCCCGTCGGCGTCCCCACCGACGGCGACCCGCTCGCCGCCCTGCGCGCCACCGTGGAGACCCTCCACACCCCGCGCGACCTCGCGAGCGGCATGCCGCCCTTCACCGGCGGCATGGTCGGCTACCTCGGCTACGACATCGTCCGCCGCCTGGAGAAGATCGGCGAGCACGGCCGCGACGACCTGGAGCTCCCCGAGCTGACCATGCTCCTCACCAGCGACCTCGCGGTCCTCGACCACTGGGACGGCTCGGTCCTGCTGATCGCCAACGCGATCAACCACAACGACCTGGAGACCGGCGTCGACGAGGCGTACGCGCACGCCGTCGCCCGCCTCGACG
>NZ_JBEXSZ010000169.1:0-16986 GCF_040613865.1 Streptomyces sp. NPDC006197
GGTACCGGAACACCGCCTCTCAACTGGCCGAACGATCGGTCGGTAGGCCTTTGTCGAAAGCGCGGCCGGAAAGTTGCGGCCACGTGTGCGATCACCCTCCGCGTCGACAAGACTCCGGTGCGCAGCCGATCGGCTCGCACCACCCCCGTCACCCCACGAAGGGACACCTCCGTGCGCTACTTCCGTACCCTTGGCGCCACCGCGTTCGCCACCGCGACCGGCCTCGCGCTCGTCGGCACCGCCTTCACCGGCGCCGACACCGCCGAGGCGGCGCCCGCGAGCCTCTACGCGCCGTCGGCGCTCGTGCTCACCGTCAGCGAGGGCGCGCACCCGGCGACCGACACCGTCGTCCGCGCGGTCACTCTGACCTGCGCCCCCGTACCGTCCGGCAGCCACCCCGCGCCGGAGGCGGCCTGCGGGGAACTGGCCTCCGTGGACGGCGACTTCACGAGCCTGACGGGTTTACGGGAGGGCCGCCCCTGTACGCGCGAGTGGAACCCGGTCACGATCACCGGTGACGGCGTCTGGCAGGGCCGGCGCGTCACCTGGTCGGCGACCTACGGCAACGCGTGCGAGCTGCGGGCCCGTACGGCGGACGGGACGGTCTTCGCGTTCTGACGGAACCCTCGGAGCGGCTTTCCTCAGGGACACCCGGCCCACCGGCCCTCCTGGTGAATTCAGGCAGGGCCGGTGCTGCGCGGCCCGTCCGGTGGTTCGAGGCACCCACGCACTGCGTCACGCTCCGCGGGGCCTGCCGGAGCCTGCTGCTCTTCGTCGCCTCCGGGCCCGGCTCCGGCGGCGGGGGAGGCGACAGCGTCGGCGCCGTCTTCCTCACCAGGGCAGGCCAGGTCGTCCAGGCGCTCCCCTGAACTCTTCCATGAGTTCGCGGCAGACGGCTTCCTCCACAGTGCCTGCGAGGTTGGCCTGGGAGGCGCGGCTGGTGAAACGCCCGTGGGGGTCGTCGGTCCATACGTATGCGGCACCGGTTCGAAGGAGTCGCAGGTCAAGGGGCCGTTTCGGAGCAATCCGAAACGGCCCCTTGACCGTTTTGGGGTCACTCGTTTCGCAGGCCCTGGGGAGCCGCTGCTTGATGGGCGCGGGAAGGGTCAGGAGCCGGTGGATCGGGGTGCCCCTGTTCGGTCGTTCCCGCAGGTGTCGCGGTCGCCCCGGTCGTCTCCGAGCACGGCCGGCCCGCGTCCTTCCGGGAGGTTGGCGACGACCAGCGCGAACGCCTCCTCCAGGGTCTCCGTCCTGCCGACGGTCCCCACGCCCTTGGGCCCGCGCACCCAGAACCGTCCGTCGGGGCCCCGCGGGTAGACCTGCCCCCCGACATGGGCGGCCGGCATCCCGGCGCGGCCACTGAAGTACATGACTCCGTGACTGACCAGGGGGAAGAGCTGTCGCAGCTGCGGCTGTGCATAAGCCGCGCGGACGGTTTCCGCGTCGATCAGGTCGTGACTCCCTCCGAGGAGAAGACGCCATTCCTCGGCCACGACGTCCGCGGCACTCCGCGCGTCAGTGTCGTCCGTCATCTCTCCGCTCTCACCTCATGTGCTTCGGAAGCTTCGATGCCTGGTGTCAGTCGAACAGTTCTCGGTCTCGGCACTCAAGGTGGATCTCGACGGGGTTCCGGCGGTCTGATCGCCTATCCGCGCAGCGCGGAGGCGAAGATGCCGGGCAGCTTCGTCCACCCGGGGCGGCCGGCGAAGGCCGTGAGTCGGCGTCCGGTGCCTGCCGCGGTGCGGTTGGTGACGAACCACGGCGGCCGCGGCGACAGGGTGAGCCGGCCGGTGAGCACCGACCGAGGGAAGGGGCGGAACGGTCCGTGCACGACGGTCCGTTCGGTGCCGTCCAGCAGGAGCCCGTTGTGGACGATGCCGATGCCGCTCTGCGCGTCCTGGAGGGTGTGGCCGGGGAACGCGCCCCAGGGGGCGCGGGCGGTCAGGTAGCCGACACCGGTCCACGCGTTGACCGCGACCGTGCCGTACCGCAGATCGGCGATGAACCGGGTGAAGTCGGCGCCCAGTGCACGGATGGCGCGAGGGTGCGCCACGACGTTCGCGCCGAGGGTTCCCGACAGCCGGTCGTTGGCGAAGGCGACGGCGCGGTCGAGGAACTCCCGTTCCTGCCCGGGGAGGCTGGTCACGGCCAGGACGGGGGCGAAGTACTCCTCGGTGAAGGCGATGTCGTCGTCGGCGGGGATCCCCTCGACGAGCACACGGGAGCCGTCCGCGACCTGCCGGGCGGTGCCGGGGTGGTCCTTCACCGCGGCCGCGCAACGGGCGTCGCTGCCCGGGTAGTAGGCGGGCCGCGCCACCGCCCTGGTGAAGGCCTCGCGCAGCGCTTCGAGGAAGTCCTCCTTCTGGGGCCAGTCGCTGCTCAGCACGAGCACCTGGGACGCGACGCAGTTGTATCCGTTGTTGTGGAGCTTCTGGGTGACGATGTGCTCCGCCTGGAAGGCGAGATCGCGCTTCGACCACTTTTCCGGGACCACGATCGTCGGCGAGACACCGCCCAGCTCGCTGGTGATCGGCTTGTCCAGCAGCACGTGACCGCGGGCCTGCCGGGCCCGGCCTTCCTCACCGGGGCCGAACACGATGACGTCGTGGGACCTGACGCTGCCGGTGATGTGCACGTGGCCGATCCCCGGATGTGCCACCGCCGCCGACCCGACGTCGACGCCACCGGTGACGATCCGCAGGAGGCCCAGCTCGATGAAGCGGGCGAACACCTTGGTCAGTACCGGCAGCAGCGGGTCCGTGATCGGGTTCAGCTTGAGCAGCACGACTCGGTTGTGGGCGAACAGCTCGTAGAGCGTGTCGAGCGGCGCGATCGAGAAGATGTTGCCCGCCCCGAGGACGAGACCGACACCGCCGGTCTCCTTCGGCGTGCGCTGGCCGAGCCCCGCGGTCTTCCGCAGCCGGTCGGCCGTCACGCCCGGCTCGGACCAGACCTCGGCGGTGAAGCCGTTGAGCAGGAGCCGGTCGAACAGGTCATGGGGGAGGACCCGGACCGCGACCCGGTCACCGGGAGCCCGTGAGAGGTGGAAGCCGTCGAGCGGGCTGTGTCCGGCGTCGAGGGCGGCAAGCGTCGCGGACAAGGCTCCGACACCGCTGAGTACGGCGTAGGGCCCGCTGATCCACTCCTCGCCGGTGAGCTGGGACCCGGGGTCCAGTCCCTTGATCGCGCAGGCGACGTCGACCCACTCCTGGGCGTGCTGCTGCAGTGCCGCCGACAGTGCCGCGAGCAGGCCGCGGCGCGCGCCCAGCGACAGGGTCGCCCAGGTCTCCTCGCCACGGCGTAGCTCCTCGACCAGCGTGTCGAGCGACGGCGCGTTGCCGTTCGCAGTGTTCATGTCGACGCTCACGCTTCCAGGTGGGCGAGTACTTCCGCCGCCGCTCGGTGGCCGGAACGGACGGCGCCGTCCATGTAGCCGTTCCACACATCGGAGGTCTCCGCGCCGGCCCAGTGGATGCGTCCCACCGGCTCGGCGAGTGCGGCGCCGTACTGCGTCCACACACCGGCCCCCAGTCGGCCGCCGTAACAGCCTCGGGTGTATTCCTCCTCCATCCAGTTCTGCTCGGCGTAGTCGATCGGCTGCCGGGCGTCGGGGCCGAACAGCTTCACCAGCGCGGCGACCGCCGAGGCACGACGCTCCTCGGGCGACATGCGAGCCGCGTAGCGGGCGTGCGCACCCTCGAAGAACCCGACGACGACACCGCACGAGGCGTCCGGCGGCGAGTTGTCGAGGGTGACGCTCAGCGCGTCGTCCAGGTTGAAGGAGAAGCCGCTGAGACCTGCTTCGCGCCAGAACGGGGTCGGGTACGCGACCTGCACCTTGATCACCGAGCCCATCGGAATCTGCTGGGTGAGGCCGTCGCGGGCGGCGGGAAGCGCGGGTTCGTACGTGAGGCGGCCGGCGAGCGTGGGCGGGATCGCCACGATGACGCGCTGCGCACTGATCTCACCGCCGTCGAAGTGGACCCGCACCCCGTCCCCGCCGTGGGAGATCTTCCGGACCGGGGAGCTGAGCCGGACCGCGTCCCCCAGCGTCTCCGCCAGGCGCTCCGAGATCTGGTGGGTGCCACCGACGACCCGTAGCTCCTGTGCTCCGCCGGTGGTCGCGACGAGACTGCCGATCATGCCCCCCGACCTGATGTAGAAGAGGAAGTGCAGCAGGGACATCTCGGCCGGCTCGGCGGAGAACAGCGCCGGGACGACGGCGGCCCAGAACGCCAGTGCCTCGGCGTTGTCGGTTTTGGTACGCAGCCACTCGTCCACCGTCTTCCGGTCGAGCTCGGCCGCCTGGGGCGACAACCAGGGCGAGGACAGCGACACCGTGCCGGCGAGCGCCTCGAGCTCTCCTTGCAGTCGGCCGACCTCGACCGCCGCCTCCTCGGAGAGGCCGAAGGTCTCGTCGGAGTACGTGGTCGGCGTTCCGTCGTAGAGGGTCACCGCTGAGCCGGCGTCGTAGGTCGGGAACGTCTCCAGGCCGAACTCGGTGATCAACTTGAGTACTTCGGTCTGGGTGGGGCCGATCCACTGGCCGCCCATTTCGACCGGCACCCCGTTGACCAGGTGGTGGCCGAGGTTGCGGCCCGCGACCCGATCGCGCGCCTCCAGCACCGTCACGCTGCGGCCGGCGGCGCGGATGGCCCGGGCGGCGGTGAGCCCGGCGAGCCCGGCCCCGATCACCACGATGTCGGAACTCGTCATTTCGCCACTTCTCGTCATCTCGACACTCCAGATTCGGTCGGTTGTCCGACTTGAATCTAGGGCGCGTCACAATGGCGTGCAAGAGTTGCGCGGACAGAAGTACCGGCGGAGCGAGGGAGAGAGGCGACAGTGGCCTACGTCAGGGCGGCGGAACGCGAGGAGCAGATCGTCGCGGCGGCTATCCGAGTGCTGAGTGAGGTGGGCGTCCCGGCGACGACCCTGCGTGCCGTCGCCGCCGAGGCGGGCATCCCCCTGGGCACACTGCACTACGTCTTCCCGAGCAAGGACAAGCTGCTTCACGCCGTCATCGCCGGCGTCACCCGTGACATCTCGGACGCCCTGGCGGCCGAGGGAGAACTCGACCGCGGCATGGAGCACGCCCTCCGACAGGGGCTCACCGCCTTCTGGGGCAAGCTGGTCGAGGGCCATGTCGGCCTGCAGCTCATGCAGTACGAGCTCGCCACGTACTCCGTGCGCAGCGAGGTCGAAGGGGGGCTGGCCCGGCTCCAGTACGACCGCTACAGCTCTGTCGTCACCCGGTTCTGCGAGCGGGCGGCGCAGGCCGCGGGAGAGCGGTGCGCCGTCGGATTCGACACGCTCGGACGCCTCGCCCTCGCCCAGATCGACGGCCTGATCCTGCAGTACGTGGCCAACCCCGACCCCGAACGCGCCCGCCGCGACCTCCACCACGCGCTGGACATGCTCGTCCTGTTCGCCGACCCCCGGGCGGTGCCGCGCGGCGCCACGGGGCGCTCCGCGTGACACGCCCGTGATCCACCCCCGGTAGCCGCACGGAAAGCGGGTCTCACCCTTGCCTCAGGTGAGTGTCGGCTCTACCTTTCTCGGACGGACGTCCGACTTCGTCATTCGGATCGGGCCGTGCCGCCGGAATGCCGTGTCGCGCCGGCGGCCGTCATGGCGAGCACCGGCCGGCAATCTGGAGGACGAACATGGGCCCGCAGGCACAGGGCAGCACACGCAGCGAGAACGACCGGTCGACGGCCACCACCGTGGCGGTGGTCGGTGCCGGCATGTCAGGGCTGATCGCGGCCCGGGCACTCCACCGTCAGGGCATCGACGTCCTCGTGCTGGAGTCCGCCGACCGGCCGGGCGGACGGATGATGGCCGAGACGTCCCCCTTGGGGTCGCGGCTCGATGTGGGCGGCCAGTGGGTGGGCCATGACCACCGCCGGTTCATCGCCCTGGCGGCCGAACTCGGCACCACGCTGTTCCCGATGCACACGCCGAAGCGCCCCGACGTCATCGCGGGGAACCGGAAGCTTGCGGTGTGCGGCCCGGTCATGCTGACGGCCAACGCGGTCCTGCTGTCATGGGAGATCAGGTCGAGGCTCGGAGCGCCCCGGGGGTGGGAGTCGCAGACGGTCGAGGCATGGCTGCGCAAGGTGCCGGGCCGCAAGGTGCGGAGACTGCTCGAGGTGCTCGTCGCCGTCTCCACGACGTCGGATCCCGACCGCTATTCGATGCATGCCTTCGCCGCGACGGTCCGTCACCAGGGCGGCCTGGCCGCCATGCTGTCGACGAGGGGCGGAGCCCAGGAGGGGTTGATCGCCGAGGGGGCGGGGACGCTGACGGAGAGGCTGGCCGCCGAACTGGGGCCGCGGCTGCTGACCGGTCGTCGGGTCACCTCGATCCGTCGTCACAGCGGCGGCGTCACCCTGCACACCGCGTACGGCGACGTCCAGGCCGCCAAGGCGATCGTTTCCGTCCCGCCGCCGATGTCCGCCCGGATCGTCTACGACCCACCGCTCCCCGCGAACAGGACCGAACTCGAACAGAACACCTACATGGGCTCGGTCCACAAGGCGATCGCGGTCTACGAACGGCCTTTCTGGCGGGAGCGGAAGCGCCAGGCCGAGGCCGTGTTCCTGGACAAGCCCGGTCGCGCGCTGTTCGACACCTCGCTGCCCGGCGGCCCGGGCCACCTGTGCGTCCTCGTGGCCGGGCCGGAGGCCCGGGAGCTGGACCGGCTGGACGTCGACGACCGCCGCCGGGCCCTGCTCCGTCCGCTCGTCGCCCACCTGGGACCCGAGGTCCTCGAACCGGTGAGCTGGCACGAGAAGCCGTGGCACCTCGACGAACACGTCGGCGGCGGCTACGCGGCGCTGCCCCTCCCAGGAAGCCGCGCCGGATACTTCCCCATGCCGTCCGACCCGGTCGGCGACATCCACTGGGCCGGGACCGAGACCGCCGAGGAGCACGCGGGGTACGTCGAGGGCGCGATCGAATCCGGCGAGCGGGCGGCGCGCGAAGTGATCGACAGCCTGCTGGGCACTGCCGGCACCGGGTGAGGGCGGCCGGAGGGAGAGGCGGCACAACGGTCCCTCCAGGAGGGCGCGGAGGTCGCCGACCGGTCCGGTCGGGCTGTTGTACGGGGCGAACTCGTCGAGGCCGGGAGCCGTTCCCGGCACGGACGGCTCCCGTGCTGAACGAGCGTGCGGTGGACGACCGCAGCGACGACGACTACCGGGACGTGGTGGGGCCGTACGCCGACGAGTTCCTCCTCGACACCGGGCTTCCCCGCGCGGCGGACGCAAAGGGCTGGGAGCTCGCACCGGAGGTCCTCCGTCTCCACCTCACTGCGTACGACGACTTGGAGAGGGATCCGGTCAGCCGTCTCCGACGCCCAGGGCGGTGAGCAGGACCAGGAGCACGGTCGCGACGGCGAACAGGCCGTGGCCGATGACGACCGGCACCGGGAAGTGCCGCTCGGCCGGCGCCTCCGCGTCCGCGGGGGTGCCCGCCGTGCCGGCGCGCAGGACCGGCAGCCAGCGCGCCAGCATGACGAAGCCGAGCAGCGCGACCGGCACCAGCAGGCCGAAGGCGGTCCAGGCCAGGGCCGTCCTGTCGACGGCGAGGTAGACGATCCACACCACCAGGCCGACGGCGGCGAGCACGAAGTGCCCGAAGAGCACGGGTGCGGGCAGCCGGCTGGTGCCGGTGCGCTGCTGACGCACGCCGCCGCGCCGGATCCACACCCCCAGCATGAAGAAGCCGCCGAGCGCGGTGATCAGCCAGGTGACGAGAGCTGCGATGTCCACGAGGACTCCAGGAAGTGGTCGGGTCGGTTCAGCGGGAGCGGCCGGGGCGTTCCCCGCCCGTGCCGGTACGGGTGTAGCCGTCGGCCTGGGTGGCCTCGTCGGCGACCCGCACGCCGTAGCGGTAGGCGAGCTTGCCGCCGAGGAAGCCGGACACCCCCAGGACGAGGAGGCTCGCCGCGGACAGCGCGAGCGTCCCCGTGCCGACGCTGCCGGCCGTCCCGGCGGCGCGCCGCCAGAAGAACCCGCCGATGTAGGCGCCGGTCACCAGGAGGTTCAGCGTCATGTGCACGAGGGCGGTGCGCATCGCAGGGGTGCCCGGAGGGATGGCGAACAGATCGAGGAACCCGACCGTCGCCGCCGCCAGCGCACCGAGCACGCCCACGGCGATCAGCCACATCGAGCCCCGCGTCAGGAAACCCGGATCGTGCACCACGAGCGACGCGACGTCGAAGACCAGGCTCGCCACCCAGGCGCCGATCGGGACGGTCACCAGGATCGGATGGAACGGATGGCCGTACGGGCCGGCGAGCGCCGCGCTGACCGGCCGTTTCGCCTGCGACTGCTGTGCGCTGAGCATGCTCGGCTCCTCTCCGCTTTTCACCAACAAGTCTTGTCTTTATTCCGCCCTTCCGTCAAGACAGCCAGGCCACAGACCCGCGCACACGGGCCGGCCTTCACCCTTGGGAGTTATCGTGACCGCGTGACCAGTGACGAGAGCAGCGAGAGCACGGCTACGGCCCCGGCCGACCGCATCCGGTCCGTGAGCGTCCTGGGCGAGGAGTCCCGGCGCCGGATGTTCGCCTTCATCCGGCGTGCGGGCCGTCCGGTGACCCGCGACGAGGCCGCCGCGAGCGTGGGCATCTCACGCAAGCTCGCCGCGTTCCACCTCGACAAGCTCGTCGACGCCGGTCTGCTGCGCGCCCGCTACGGCACGCCCGGAGCGGTGCGCAGGGTCGGACGCCAGCCCAAGGTCTACGAACCGACCGATGCCCAGATCACGGTCTCGATCCCCGAGCGCCGCCACCAGTTGCTGGCCGACCTGCTCCTGGAGGCCGTCCTCGCCCAGAGCGCCGGCGGCAGTGCCGCCGAAGCCGCTGTGACGGCGGCGGGCCGACGCGGACGCCGGCTCGGGGAGGGCGAACGCGAGGCCGGCCGGCCCGGACGGCTCGGCGCGGAGCGCGGTCTGACGCTGTGCGAGCAGATGCTTGAGGCCTACGGGTTCGAGCCCGTCCGTGAGAACCCGACCGAGGTGAGGCTGCGCAACTGCCCGTTCCACCCCCTCGCGGCCAAGGCCCCCGAGCTGGTCTGCGGCATGAACCACGCCTTCCTCGCCAACTACCTCCAGGGACTGGAGGTCTCGGGCGTGGAAGCCGTCCTCGCCCCGACCCCCGGCGAGTGCTGCGTCCAGCTGCGGCCCGCGTCCGACAGCTCCTCCCGGGACCAGCCCGAGGCCGACGGCTGAATCGGTGCCGGGAGGACCCGGACCGCGTGACGCCGTCGGACGGCAGCCCGGGCTCGTCGGCGGCGGCCACGGTGACGAAGGCCGTGCCGACGCGGCCTCCACGGTCGCGTCGAGGCCGCCCGTGCTCGGCACGGTGAACGGGGCCGAGCCGCCGGACGTCCCCCGACGGGGAAGACCGGCGGGGAAAACCTGCTCCTGGGCCGCCGTGGACTCCGGGCACTGGGACCGCGGTGCTTCGCCAGGATCGTGTTCCCGATCAGCCGAGCGCCCTCTCGCCTACGCAGAGTAGCCTGACGAAGGGGGCGTCCGTCGGGAGGCCGCCATGACAACGCCCGGGGCAGGAGAGCGGTACCTCGACACTCCCTTCAGCCTGGGGACCATGGCCACCGCCGTCCTCGACCACCGGGGCGAGATCATCGGCTGGGACGCCGGGGCCCAGGAGCTCTACGGGTACCCGGCCGACGAGGTCCTCGGGAAGCCGGCCCGCGCGTGCTTCGTCCCCGCCGACGGACGCCCCCTCTTCGCCCCCGACCGGCCCGCCGGCTCCTGGGGCGAGAAGCGGGCCCTGCGCAGGCGCGACGGGAGCGTCGCGCACGTGGTGCTGTACGTCCTGCGGCTGGGACCCGCCGGAGCCCGGCCGACCACCGCGGCCTGGGGCGTCGTGTCCGTCGAGGCCGAGCGGATGGAACGCTGGGCGACCGACCAGGCCATGCTGGCCGGCCTCTCCGCCCAGTCGCCGATCTCACTGACCGTGATCGACGCGGACGCCCGTGTGAAATGGGTCAACCCCGCGACGGAAACCGCGTTCGGCATCGGGCGCGACGACTACTTCGGCCTCCAGGTGCGGGACCTCCTCCCCGACGGGGAGATCATCTCCCCGGGACCGCACGGCCGCTCGCTCGAATCGGTGATCGACCACGTCCTCCGCACCGGCGAACCCGTGATCGACCTCCACTACCGGAGCTCCCTGCCGGGCGAACCTCCCACCCGCCGGCACGTCTGGTCCTGTTCCTACTTCCGCCTGCAGGACGTCACCGGCCACAACCTGGGCGTGGGCGAATCGGCCTTCGAGATCACCGAGCGCTACGAGGCACAACGACGCCTGGAGCTGCTGAGCCGCTCCTCCGGCATCGGGACGACACTGGACGGGGTCCGCACGTGCGAGGAACTCGTCACCGTGGTCGTCCCCGATCTCACGGACGCGGCACGGATCGACCTGGCCGAGTCCGTACTCGCGGGCGAGGAACCCGGCCCCTGGGGCGCGTCGACCCCCTTCCGCCGGGTCACCCGCGGAAACGCCGCAGGTCACGACGGTGCGCCCACGGGAGAGACCCGCGCCGACGGCAGGCGGCTCGTCCTTCCCCTGACGGCCGGGGCCGCGAGGCTCGGGACGGTCACCCTGCTGCGCACCGCCCAGCGGGACCCCTTCACCGACGCCGACCGCGCCCTGGCCGCCGAGCTGGTCGCCCACACGGCGGTGTGCGTCGACAACGGCCGGCGCTACGCCCGGGAACGCGCCACCGCCCTGCTCTTCCAGCGCAATCTGCTCCCGCAGGAGCTGCCCGAGCACACGGCGGTGGAGACCGCCCACCACTACGTCCCCAGCACGGGGCCCACGGGGGTCGGCGGCGACTGGTACGACGTGATCCCGCTGTCCGGTGCCCGCGTCGGGCTCGTGGTGGGCGACGTGGTGGGCCACGGGCTGCACGCCGCCGTCACGATGGGCAGGCTGCGGACGACCGTGCGCGCGCTGGCCGCGCTCGACCTCGCGCCCGAGGAGCTCCTCAGCAGACTCGACGACCTCGTCGGGCAGGCGCGCATCGGCGTCGATCCGAAGGAGACCGACGGCACGGACCCGGCGGTGGGCGCGCGATGTCTGTACCTCGTGTACGACGCCGTCCACGGGCGGTGCGCCGCGGCGACCGCCGGCCATCTGCCGCCGGTCCTGGTGGCCCCCGGCGGGCCGGCCGAGCCCCTGGACATGCCCGTGGGCCTGCCCCTGGGCGTCGGCGGCCTGCCTTTCGAGTCCGCGGAGTTCGAGATCGCCGAGAACAGCCTCCTCGCGCTGTTCACGGACGGGCTGGTCACGGGCGCCGAGCGCGATCCGGATGCCGGAGTCGCCGGCCTGTGCCGGATGCTGAGCGAGCACCGGGGTCTTCCACCGGCCGTGGTCCGGGACCGGATCGTCGAGTCCGGGCTGCCGGCCGACGCGCGCGACGACGCGGCCCTTCTGCTGGTCCGGGTCCACGCCCTGGCCGAGGACCACATGGCCGGTTGGCGGATCGACCCGGACCCGGGGAAGGTGGCCGGCGCCCGCGCCTCCGCGAACGCGCAGCTGGAGCACTGGGGCCTCGACGCCGTCGGCTTCGCCGTCGAACTGATCGTCAGCGAACTCGTCACCAACGCCATCCGGTACGGGGCTCCGCCGGTGGACCTGCGGCTCCTGCGGGACAAGGACCGGGCACTGATCTGCGAGGTGTCGGACAGCCGCGAGACCTCGCCGCACCTGCGGCGGGCCCGGCCGGACGAGGAGGGCGGCCGCGGACTCTTCCTGGTCGCCCAGCTCGCCGACCAGTGGGGGACGCGCTACACGCGCGAGGGGAAGACGATCTGGGCCGAGGTCCCGATCGGCACGGACGACGGGGGCCTCGACCTCTTCGGAGACGTCTTCGGCGACGTGCCCGGCGAGTGACCCCGGGCCCGGCCTCCCGTCCCGGCAGGGTCCCGTGAGGACCCCCGAGCCCCGGAGCGGGTGCCGGTCGAAGGGTGCTCCTCTTTCGATGATCTTGTACGGCCCGGCTGATAATCTCGACTCATGGTCGAGAACCCGGTGACGGCACAGGTGGCTTCCCGCCCGGCACCCGTGCAGCGCCGCGGCATGAAGCGTGCGCAGGCGATCCTGGACGCCGCCGATCAGATCCTCGCCGAGGAGGGGTACGCGGCCTCCGGCCGGGTCTTCGGCATCGCCTTCGAGAACTCCCGGACCGGCGACGAGGCCACGATCGACGAGGCGCGCCGACTGATGACCGCGTACCTCGAGACGTACGCCCCGAAGCGGCGCCGCTAGGGGATCGGCCGTGTCCACAGCGGAGGGGCGCCGGAGGGGCCGGCCGCCGGCGACCGTCAACGGCCGTACGGTTCCTGAGCGGTTGCTGGACGCGGCCCTCGAGCTCTTCGCGGAGAAGGGCTTCGACGGGACGTCGGTGCAGGACGTGGTGCGCGCCGCGGGGGTCACCAAGGGCGCCATGTACCACTACTTCCCCTCCAAGGACGACCTGCTCCACGAGATCTACCTGCGGGTGCTGCGGATGCAGACCGAGCGCCTCGACGCCGTGGTGGCGACGGACCTGCCGGTGGCGGAGCGCGTCCACGCGGCGGTGGTGGACGTCGTGGTGACGACGATCGAGAACCTCCAGAGCGCCACGATCTTCTTCCGGTCGCTGCACCAGCTCGCCGAGGAGAACCAGCGGCAGGTGCGTCGGGAGCGCCGGCGCTACCACGAGACCTTCCGGGCGCTCATCGTCGAGGGGCAGCGCGAGGGGGTGTTCCGCGACGACGTCAGCGCCGAGCTGGCCGTCGACTACTGCTTCGGGTCGGTCCACCACCTGCCGATGTGGTGGCGCTCCGGGGGCGGGGCCTCGGCCGACGAGGTCGCCCGTACGTTCGCCGACCTGTTCATCGCGGGCATCGCGGCCCGCTGACCGCTGCCCCCCCGGCGGTGCTGCCCCTGTCCCCGGGCGCCGTCGACCCCTGCCCCCGGGCGTCGCCGTTGCCGCGTACCGGGCGCCGGGCGGCTCCTGTCGACATGACATAAGTCATTCCGCTCCCACCCCGATCGCCTGTTGACGGCCGTCCGTCGCCCGTTGCACAGTGGGCCCACCTTGAGTAAGCAACCGCTTAGCATGTAAAAGGAGGTCTCCGTGCCCGAAGCAGTGATCGTCTCGGTCGCCCGGAGCGACCACATCCCGGGCCACGACATCCTCAACCCGGCCTTCGGCGACGCCGGCAGGCGCACCGACGAGCGTGCGCAGGGCGGCGAGCCCGCGTGGACCGACCCCCGCGAGACCGGGGCGCTGCCGGACCTCTACATCGCGATGGGCCAGACCGCGGAGAACGTCGCCCAGACCATCGGCATGTCCCGCCAGGAGCAGGACGCGTTCGCCGTCCGCAGCCAGAACCTCGCCGTCCAGCGCATCGAGGAGGGCTTCTGGGCCCGCGAGATCACCCCGGTGACCCTGCCCGACGGTTCCGTCGTCTCGACCGACGACGGGCCCCGCCCCGGCACCACGCTCGAAGGCGTCAGCGGGCTCAAGCCGGTCTTCCGCCCCGACGGCACCGTGACCGCGGGCAACGCCTGCCCCCTCAACGACGGCGCCGCCGCCCTGGTGATCATGAGCGACGTCCGGGCCAGGGAGCTGGGCCTCACCCCGCTCGCCCGGATCGTGTCCACGGCCGTCGCCGGGCTCTCCCCGGAGATCATGGGCCTCGGCCCGGTCGAGGCCATCCCGGCCGCGCTGAAGAGCGCCGGTCTCGGCCTCGACGACATCGACCTCTACGAGATCAACGAGGCGTTCGCCGTGCAGTCGCTCGGCTCCGCCCAACAGCTCGGCATCCCGCTGGAGAAGCTCAACGTCAACGGCGGCGCCATCGCCGTCGGCCACCCGTTCGGCATGACCGGCGCCCGCATCACCGCCACCCTCGTCAACTCCCTGCAGTGGCACGACAAGCAGTTCGGCGTCGAGTCCATGTGCGTCGGCGGCGGCATGGGCATGGCCATGGTCGTCGAGCGCCTGAGCTGAGCACGTCCGAACCGAGAAGGAGTACGGAAGACATGAAGCGTTTCGAGGGAAAGACCGCGATCGTCACCGGCGCCAGCCGCGGCATCGGCCTGGCCATCGCCGAGCGGCTCGTCGCCGAAGGCGCCAGGGTCGTCATCACCGGCCGCACCAAGGACACGCTCGACCAGGCGGTCGCCGGCCTGGGCGGTCCCGCGCACGCCCTCGGCGTCGCCGGCAAGGCCGACGACCAGGCGCACCAGGCCGACACCGTCCGCCAGGCGATCGAGGCGTTCGGCAGCGTGGACCTGCTGGTGAACAACACCGGCATCAACCCGGTGTACGGCCCGATGATCGAGCTCGACCTGGCGGCCGCCCGCAAGATCGTCGAGATCAACTGCCTCGCCACCCTCTCCTGGACCCAGACGGTCCACGGCGCGTGGATGAAGGAGCACGGCGGCGCCGTCGTCAACGTCTCCTCGGTCTCCGGCGTCCAGCCCGCGCCCATGATCGGCATGTACGGCGCCAGCAAGGCGATGCTGATCTCGATGACCGAGCTCCTGGCCGTCGAACTGGGCCCGGACATCCGGGTCAACGCGGTCGCGCCGGCCGTCGTCAAGACGAAGTTCGCCACCGCCCTGTACGAGGGCCGCGAGGAGCAGCTCGCGGCCCGCTACCCGCTCAAGCGGCTGGGCGAGCCCGAGGACATCGGCGGCGTCGTCGCCTTCCTGCTCTCCGAGGACGCCGCCTGGCTCACCGGCCAGACCGTCGTCGTCGACGGGGGCGTCACACGCGTCGGAGCAGCCGAATGAGCGGGGCCGGCGCCCCGCCGACCGCACCGGTCGAGGCCGTCGTCCTCGACTACGGCGGTGTGCTCACCGGGCCCGTGAAGGAGTCGATCGCCGCCTGGATCGAGGCCGACGGCATCGAGCCGGCGTCGTTCTCCCGGACCCTCAGGGCCTGGATGTCCCGCGGCGCACCCGCCGGCACCCCGGTCCACCGCCTGGAGACCGGCGAGCTGACCGTCGCGGAGTTCGACGCCCTCCTCGCCGCGGAACTCACCACGGTCGACGGCCGGCCGGTCGAACCGGTCGGCGTGCTCTCCCGGCTCTTCGCCGGGATGCGTCCCGACCCGGCGATGTTCACGCTCGTCGAGGAGCTGCGCGCGCTCGGCGTCCGGGTCGCCCTGCTGTCCAACAGCTGGGGCAACACCTACCCGCGCGAGCGGCTCGACGCGCTGCTCGACCCCGTCGTCATCTCCGGCGAGGTCGGCCTGCGCAAGCCGGCGGCCCCGATCTACGAGCTGACCCTCGCGCGCCTCGGCGTCGCCGCCGGGAGCGCGGTCTTCGTCGACGACGCCGAGCCCAACGTGCTCGGCGCGCGAGCTGTCGGGATGCGGGCCCATCTGCACGTCGACGCCCCCTCCACCCGCGCGGCCCTCGCCGCGCTCGTCCCGGGGCTGCGCCCCACCCCGAACGGAGCCCCCGCATGACCGCCCCGAGGACGTCCGACGGCATCGCCGAACCGGAGAAGGGGACGGCCGGCCGGCACCCCTCCCCGCCCGGCCTCGACCTGGCCGGGCTCGGCGGCTGGCTGGGCGCGCACGTCCCCGGCGCCGGCTCCGACCTGTCGGCGACGCTGATCGCCGGCGGCAGGTCCAACCTCACGTACCGGGTCACCGACGGCACCGCCACCTGGATCGTCCGCCGGCCGCCCCTCGGGCACGTCCTCGCGACCGCCCACGACATGGGCCGCGAGTACCGCGTGATGAGCGCCCTGCGCGACACCTCGGTCCCGGTCCCGCACACGTACGGGTTCTGCGACGACCCCGACGTCCTGGGAGCGCCGTTCTACGTGATGGCGCAGTGCTCCGGCACCCCGTACCGGCTCGCGGCCGAGCTCGCCCCGCTCGGCGAGGAGCGCACCCGGCGGATCTCGGAGCGGCTCGTCGACACCCTCGTCACGCTGCACCGGGTGGACCCGGCGGCCGTCGGCCTCGCCGACTTCGGGCGCCCCCAGGGCTATCTGGAGCGCCAGGTCCGCCGCTGGAAGAAGCAGCTCGACGCCTCGTACAGCAGGGACCTCCCGGCCGCCGAGGAGCTCTACCGCCGGCTCTCCGCGGACGTCCCCGCGGAGTCGGCGAGCGGCATCGTCCACGGCGACTACCGGCTCGACAACCTGCTGGTCGACGACGACGACCGGGCGACGGCGGTCCTCGACTGGGAGATGGCGACGCTCGGCGACCCGCTGTCCGACCTCGCCCTGATGGTCGTCTACAACCGGCTCGGCGAGGTCACCGGCGACGACGCCGGCGTCAGCACCGTCGCGGGCGCGCCCGGCTACCTCACCGAGGCCGAGACGATCGAGCGGTACGCCGCGGGCAGCGGCCGGGACCTCTCCCGGTTCGGCTTCCACCTGGGCCTGGCCGCGTTCAAGCTCGCGGTGATCCTCGAGGGCATCCACTACCGGCACCTCCACGGCCAGACCGTCGGGGAGGGCTTCGAGACCCTCGGCGGGGCGATCGGTCCGCTGCTCGACGCCGGCCTTCGCGCACTGAAGGAGAAGCACTGATGGAATTCCGGTTCGACACCAGGACCGAGGAGCTGCGCGCGTCCCTGCTCGAGTTCATGGACGAGTACGTGTACCCGGCCGAGGCGGTCTTCCACGACCAGCTCGCCGCACTCGACGACCCCTGGGCCTGGGACTCGGTCCCGGTCCTGAAGGAGCTGCGCTCCGAGGCCCGCAAGCGCGGGCTGTGGAACCTTTTTCTTGTAGACCAGCACAGCCTCCCCGGCAAGGACGGCGCCGGCCTGACGAACCTCCAGTACGCCCCGCTGGCGGAGATCTCCGGACGCAGCCTCCACCTGGCGCCCCCGGCGATGAACTGCGCGGCGCCGGACACCGGCAACATGGAGGTGCTGCACATGTTCGGCACCCCCGAGCAGAAGGAGCGCTGGCTCCAGCCGCTCCTGAA
>NZ_JBEXSZ010000170.1:0-16963 GCF_040613865.1 Streptomyces sp. NPDC006197
AGCGGGAGAGCACTTCGTTCACACCGAAGGGGTCACTGGTTCGATCCCAGTATCGCCCACCGGGAAAGGCCGGTCCGTCGAAAGACGGACCGGCCTTCCGCATTCCCGGTCCCGTCACGCCGTTCCCGGCCCCGTCACGCCGCCGTACGCAGCTCCGGCCGCAGCGGCCACGCCGGATCCACCGTCTCCGGCGTCCCCTGCCGGGTGAACCAGGCCTGGAGCCCCCGCGCCTGCGCCGCGTGCCACACCGCCTGGAGCGTGTGGAGCTCCGCCGGCGTCAGCCGCTCGAGACGGGACGAGAAGCGCCGCGCCACCGCCCGTACGACATCCATCGCCGCCGTCGCGTCCGCCGCGGCGTCGTGCGCGCCCGACAGCTCGACCTCGTAGTGCGCGCACAGGTCCGTCAGCGTCCTGCGGCCCTTCCGGTAGCGGTCCAGGTGCTTGTCCAGGACCCGCGGATCGAGCACGCACAGGGGGCTGCCCGCCGTGTAGTCGCCCAGCGTCGACGCCCGGTGCCGGCGCAGCTCGCGGTCCAGGATCGTCAGATCGAACGGCGCGTTCATCACCACCAGCGGCCGCCCCGCCGCCGACTGCTCGGCCAGCGCGCGCGCCAGCTCCTCCATCACCGGGGCCGGCCACCGGCCGTACCGCTGGAGGTGATCGTCCGTCAGGCCGTGGACGGCCGTCGCCCCCTCCGGCACCGGTATGCCGGGGTTGACCAGCCAGCGCGTCACCCGCGGACGCGCCCCCTCCGTGTCCTGGACGACGAGGGCGGCCGAGACGATCCGGTCCTCCTCGACGTCAACTCCCGTGGTCTCCGTGTCGAAAGCGGCCAGGGGCCCTTCGTACCAGTGCATCGACATCCCCGAACTCCCTGCGCACGTGCGGCAGGTGGCCAACCCCCTGCCCCGAAACGGTGATACCCGGACTGTTTGCGTCGTACGCGGACCGGTCACAACACAAGGGACGGGGAAGGAAGACGACATGGCGCTCGCCCAGCCCGAGTCGGGAGGGCTGCCGCCCCAGCGGGTGGCACCGACGCGCGGCTCACTCGCCACCACCGCCTGCATGGAGACCCTTCAGGTGGGATACCTGCACGCCGTCGCCGCCGCGGCCGGCTGCTCGCTGTCCCAGCCCTTTCCGGACAACGGCATCGACTGGCACGTGAGCCACAGCGCTCCCGGGCACACCGTCGACGACGAAGTGACCATCAAGGTGCAGCTCAAGTGCACCTACCAGACGGCGCCGCGCCCGCCGGGCGGGGCGTTCTCGTTCACCCTCGACAACGACCACCTCGTGAAACTCGCCCGGACACCGGTGTCCGTGCACAAGATCCTCGTCGTGATGCTCGTCCCGAGGTCACAGGAGGACTGGCTGAGGGCGAGCCACGACCGGCTCGACCTGCGGCACTGCTGCTACTGGATCAACCTGGCCGGGCACCCGGTCACGGGACGGCGCCGGACCACCGTGCGCATCCCGACGACGCGGATCTTCGACGACCGGGCGCTCTGCGAGATCATGACCCGGGTCGGCGTGGGAGGGAGACCTTGATGCACCGACCGATCGACGAACCCGGTTTCGGGGACGAGAGGGGCGAGGGGGACGGGGCCGGGCGCGGCCCCGTCCCCCCGCCCTACCGGCCCCACCCGGCACCCGGCGAGACCCCCGGACCCTGGACCGGCATCCCCGCCCCGCCCCTCGGGCCCTGGGCCGACACCCAGGGCGCGCCCGACCCGGGCAGGGTCGACCCGCGGGTCCTCGGCGCGCTGCTCGCCCGGCACGGCTGGCGGCGGCGCGGCGGCGCCGTGGGCCGCTACAGCCGCTGGACCCCGCCCGGCAGCGGCGTCGGCACCAGCCTCCTCGTCCCGGAGAGCCGCGCCTTCCCGGACTGCGAGGACCTGCTCGGCGAGGCGCTCACCGCCCTCGCCCGCAGCGCCACGCCCTCCGCCCGCGAGGTCCTCACCGGCCTCTCCGTGCCCAGCGACGAGATCCGCTGGTGGCGCGACGTGCCCCCGGGCCCGGCCGGCACCGTCCCCTGGACCGTGCAGGAGCAGCTCAGGTCCGCCGCCCGCCAGCTCCTCCTCGCCGGCGCCCTCGCCGTGCGCGGCCGGGCCGGCTACCACGGCGCCCGCCACCGCCGGGCCGCCCGGGCCTCCCTGGAGACCGTCGTCGTCGGCGCGGCGCCCGGCGGCCGCGGCCTCACCGCCTTCCTGCCGGTCGAACCGGGCCGCCCGATCGCCGTCCGGCTCTACCACGCGCTCCACGCGGCCCGCGAGGCCACCGACTACCAGCGGGCCACCGGCGGCATGGAGGCCTTCGACGCCGCCGTCGAGGCGGGCGTCAGCCGCGAGCTCACCGAGGCCCTCGTCGCGCTCGTCCGGGGCACCGAGGGCGCCCGCGTCGCCCTGGAGTGGGCGCCGGCCGCCGGCGCGCCCGAGGGGTGCGCGGCCCGGCCGGAACCGGTCGAGTTCTCGCCCGGCGACCTGCCCGCCCTGCGGGAGGCGAGCGCCCGCTATCTGACCGACGAGCCGTCCGTGCCGGTCCGGCTCACCGGCGTCGTCGTCCGCATGCGCCGCTCCGGGCCGCGCGGCGAGGGGATCGTGCGACTGCGGGTGCTCGGCGGCGCGGAGGTGCCGCACGTCCGGGTCGCCCTCGACGAGGAGGCGTACCGCACGGCCGGCCACGCCCATCTCGTCGGCCTCCCGATCCGGGTCGCGGGCCGGCTGGAGAGCCGTGGCGGCTTCCGCCGCCTCACCGACGCCACCGGGGTCGTCCCCGTCCAGGTCGACGAGACGGAGCGGGACCGGCTGCTGAAGGGCCTGCACGAGAACCTCGACTTCTTCCAGGAGACGTGCGAGCCGGAGGAGGAGTGAGGGCCGGGCGGGGAGTGCCGGCCGGGGAGCCGCACGGAGCGGGGCAGGGCCGGGAAACCGTTTCGCGGGCGGTGCGGACCGCTCGGTAGGATCGGTGACGACGCGGCACCTCGTCTCTGCCGCGCGTCGCCGGCGCCGGCACCTCGTGTCTGTCTGCGCCCTTATGTATGGAGTACCCGTGTCTGATGTCCGTGTGACCGTCCAGTCCGCCTCGGAAGCAGAGGAGAGGGCGGTGAGCGCGGGCACCACCGCCGGCGCCCTGTTCGCCGACGACCGCACCGTCATCGCCGCCCGTGTGGGCGGCGAGCTGAAGGACCTGTCGTACGAGCTCCGCGACGGCGATGTCGTCGAGGGCGTCGAGATCTCCTCCCCGGACGGTCTCGACATCCTGCGCCACTCGACCGCGCACGTCATGGCCCAGGCCGTGCAGGAGCTCTTCCCCGAGGCCAAGCTGGGCATCGGCCCGCCGGTCCGGGACGGCTTCTACTACGACTTCGACGTCGAGAAGCCCTTCACCCCCGAGGACCTCAAGGTCATCGAGAAGAAGATGCAGGAGATCCAGAAGCGCGGCCAGCGCTTCGCCCGCCGCGTGGTGACCGACGAGGCCGCCCGCGAGGAGCTGGCGGACGAGCCGTACAAGCTGGAGCTCATCGGCATCAAGGGCTCCGCGTCGACCGACGACGGCGCGAACGTCGAGGTGGGCGGCGGCGAGCTGACCATCTACGACAACCTCGACGCCAAGACCGGCGAGCTGTGCTGGAAGGACCTCTGCCGCGGTCCGCACCTGCCGACCACCCGGAACATCCCGGCGTTCAAGCTGATGCGCAACGCGGCCGCCTACTGGCGCGGCAGCGAGAAGAACCCGATGCTCCAGCGCATCTACGGCACCGCCTGGCCGTCGAAGGACGAGCTGAAGGCGCACCTCGACTTCCTGGCCGAGGCCGAGAAGCGCGACCACCGCAAGCTGGGCAACGAGCTCGACCTCTTCTCCATCCCGGACGAGATCGGCTCCGGCCTCGCGGTCTTCCACCCCAAGGGCGGCATCATCCGCCGGGTCATGGAGGACTACTCGCGCAAGCGCCACGAGGAGGAGGGCTACGAGTTCGTCTACTCGCCGCACGCCACCAAGGGCAAGCTGTTCGAGAAGTCCGGCCACCTGGACTGGTACGCCGAGGGCATGTACCCCCCCATGCAGCTCGACGAGGGCGTGGACTACTACCTCAAGCCCATGAACTGCCCGATGCACAACCTGATCTTCGACGCGCGCGGGCGCTCCTACCGTGAGCTGCCGCTGCGCCTGTTCGAGTTCGGCACCGTGTACCGGTACGAGAAGTCGGGTGTCGTCCACGGCCTCACCCGGGCCCGTGGCTTCACCCAGGACGACGCGCACATCTACTGCACCCGCGAGCAGATGGCGGACGAGCTCGACCGCACCCTCACCTTCGTCCTGAACCTGCTCCGCGACTACGGTCTGACCGACTTCTACCTGGAGCTGTCGACCAAGGACCCGGAGAAGTTCGTCGGCTCCGACGAGGTGTGGGAGGAGGCCACCGCGGTCCTCCAGCAGGTCGCCGAGAAGCAGGGCCTCCCGCTGACCCCCGACCCGGGCGGCGCCGCCTTCTACGGCCCGAAGATCTCGGTGCAGGCGCGGGACGCCATCGGCCGTACCTGGCAGATGTCGACCGTCCAGCTCGACTTCAACCTGCCGGAGCGCTTTGACCTGGAGTACACCGCGCCGGACGGCACCAAGCAGCGCCCGGTCATGATCCACCGCGCGCTGTTCGGCTCGATCGAGCGCTTCTTCGCCGTGCTCCTGGAGCACTACGCGGGCGCGATGCCCCCGTGGCTGGCCCCGGTGCAGGCGACCGGCATCCCGATCGGCGACGCGCACGTCGACTACCTGCACGAGTTCGCCGCCAAGGCGAAGAAGCAGGGCCTGCGGGTGGAGGTCGACTCCTCCTCGGACCGGATGCAGAAGAAGATCCGGAACGCCCAGAAGCAGAAGGTCCCGTTCATGATCATCGCGGGTGACGAGGACATGGCCGCCGGTGCCGTCTCCTTCCGCTACCGCGACGGTTCGCAGGAGAACGGCATCCCCGTCGACGAGGCGATCGCCAAGCTCGCCAAGGTCGTCGAGGACCGCGTCCAGGTCTGACGACCCGAGCGTCCGGCGACCTGAGCGCCTGACGAGCCGATCCGTTCAGGAGGCCCCCGGGAAATCCCCCGGGGGCCTCTTCCCGTCCCCCTCCTCGTCCTCCCGGGTGAACGCCTGGATCAGCCAGGACGAGAACGAACCCGTCACCGCGCCCAGGAGCGCGAGCCCGCAGGCCATCAGGCCCACCGCCGTCACCCGGCCCACCGGGGTCACCGGGGCCACGTCCCCGTACCCCACCGTCGCGAGCGTCGCGCAGGTCCACCAGACCGAGTCCCCGAAGGTGAGGATCGTGGCGCCGGGGGCGTGCCGCTCGTACCGGTAGACGGTGAGCGCGCCCGCGAAGCCCAGCAGGGCCACGCTGACGCCGGCGTAGACCATGACGCGCCCGTAGAGGTCGAGCCGGGGTCTGTCGTGGCGGCGCCGGATCCGGTAGTAGAGGTCCACCATGCGCACCGGCCGCAGCAGCGGCAGGACCAGCACCACCGTGTCGAGGAGGTGGGTGCGGACGAAGCGCAGCGGGCCCTGGCCGCTGAGCCGGAGCCGTACCGCGTAGTCCAAGCCGAAGACGGCCCAGGCGGTGAGGATGACGGCGAGGCAGAGGTCGAGCCAGCCCCGGGGGAGGCGGGAGTCGGCGAGGACACGGACCGCGTAGCCGGTGAGGTAGGCGACGGAGGCCACGGCGAGCGGGGTCTCCATGCGGCGGTCCCAGCGCTCCTGCCGGGGCGGTTTCGGTGGCCTGACGCTCATCGGATCAGCATGGCCGCAGGACGGATCCTCCGCCCCGGCGACACGTTCCGAACGGACGACGCAATATGCTGCTCAGCATGACGACTGAGCCGGAGCAGCAGATCGGAGTGGGGACGCAGGACGCGTTCCAGCGCCTGTGGACGCCCCACCGGATGGCGTACATCCAGGGCGAGAACAAGCCGACCGGGCCGGGGTCCGAGGACGGCTGCCCGTTCTGTGTGATTCCGTCGAAGTCGGACGAGGACGGTCTGGTGATCGCGCGCGGCCAGGGCGTGTACGCGGTGCTCAACCTCTACCCGTACAACGGCGGTCACCTGATGGTCGTCCCGTACCGGCACGTCGCCGACTACACCGACCTCGACGAGGCGGAGACGGTCGAGCTCGCCGCCTTCACCAAGCGCGCGATGGTCGCGCTGCGGGCGGCGTCCGGTGCGCACGGCTTCAACATCGGCATGAACCAGGGCGCCGTCGCCGGCGCCGGCATCGCCGCGCACCTGCACCAGCACGTGGTGCCGCGCTGGGGCGGGGACACCAACTTCATGCCGGTCGTCGGGCACACCAAGGTGCTGCCCCAGCTGCTCGCCGACACCCGGAAGATGCTGGCCGACGCCTGGCCGGCCACCCTGTGAGCCGCTGAGCGCCGTGGCGGACCCGGGTCAGGCCTCGTAGACGTCGGCCTTCTTCGGGCCCGGGTCCTGGACGCCGCCGCTGAGGAACAGCGAGCGGGCGGTGAAGCGCTCCGTGTCCACGTTGTGCTCGTCGAGCACCTTGAGCGTGGCGGCGTGGACGGCCCGGAGCACGGGCGTCGCCATGCGGATGGCGTCGTCCGCCATGAAGCGGTTCTTCCAGAGCGGCCCGGCCCAGACGTGCCGCAGACCGAACGGCTCGGGCAGGGTCATCTTGCCGCCGAGGAACTCCAGGACCGGCGGGTACCAGGTGAGCGGGGCGCGCACCGCGAGCCGCACGATGTCGTTGGTCGTGAGCAGCGGCTGCTGGATCTCCTTCGTCTCCCAGAAGCGGACGGTCTTGGAGACCTCCCTCGTCTTCGCCTTCGGCTTCGTGGTGAAGAGGCTGTGGACGGGGCCGAGCGCGTGGCCGGTGACCTCGATCCGGAGCGTGTGGTGGAGCGAGGTGACGGTGACCATCATGGTGAGGACGAGATTCCCGTCCCAGAGCGTGAACTGTACGCCGAGGTAGTGACGGTTTCCCGCGCCGAACTGCTGGTCGTTGCAGATGCGCTGTATCTCGTGCGGCTTGACCTGGTAGTGGACGATGTTGTCGCCCTCGGGGCGGGTGACCTCGTCGGCGCCCTCGCCGACCGGGGAGACGATCCAGTGCTTGACGGTCGGCTTGGGGAAGCCGGTCTTCAGGGAGCCGCGCTCCAGGAGCGTCAGCTCGTCGTGGATCCTGCGGATGACGTCCCAGGCGCGGAAGGCGTGGATCTCCCGGCCGGGCTGGGGGACCAGCTCCTCGGCGAGCGTCCAGCTGCCCCAGCGGGTGCCCAGACCGAGGATCCCCTTGGTGCCGGCGTAGAAGACGATGTTGGACTGCTGCTCCGCGGAGAGCTTCTCCAGGTTGATCCGGAGGGCCTCCGCCTCCTTGTCGCCCGGGTCCTGGGGGACGGACTTGGGGACGTGCGGGCCGATCCCGCCGCCGCCGAGCAGGCCGGACCAGCGCTCGCGCAGGTCGACCGCCGCGTTCATGCAGATCCTGCTCGCGAGGTACCAGCCGACGACCGGGGCGACGACCATCGCGCGCAGGTAGTTCGGCAGGATGCCGTCGAAGGGCAGCCTGATCAGGACGAGCGCCGCGAAGAGCCCGGCGGCCCACAGGAGGGCGGTGCCGAGGGCACTGTTCCGCTTGTTCTCGGAGCCGGCGACGAGGCGGCGCAGCTGGATGACGCCGAGCCAGAGCAGCAGTCCGGGCAGGAAGAGGACGCCGCAGAAGAAGGTGACCAGGGTCAGCTTGACGTCGCGCTGCCTGCGCAGGTGGGTGGCGGCGAGGCAGTGCTCGACCACCGGCTGCGGCTCGGCCCCGAAGGACTGGATCAGGGCCTTGCGGGCGCCGCCGAGCATGCGGACCTGGACCGCGCGGGAGAAGGCCTCGCCGAGGTCGGGGCTGAAGAGCCCCCACTTCCCTTCCTTGACCGTGGTCTTGTAGAGCTCGTTGTCGGCTTCCTGGATCGTCTTGAGGGGGCTGTCCCGGTACGCGGCGGACGCGAGCGCGTTCGTCGCACCCGTGCCGCCCCCCGAGTTCTGGAGGGGAATCTGAGCCCCCGGTCCGAAACCGTCGATCGCCACTGCCGCCCCCATCGCGCGCGAGTACCTGTGCGGGCTGTTCCCAACTGCCGCGCCCCGCACACCTTCTGAGCTGGGCACCACAGCGTAACCGGGTACGGCCGGATGCGTCACGGCCTGTGGATGTCGTCGGCCGAATGACGCCCGCCCGGCAGCCGCCGGGCGGGCGTGCACCCCTGTCATCCCGTCAACTAGGAGCCTTTTTCGGCCTGTTCGCGGAGCTTCGCCGCCAGGTGCGGAGGCATCGGCTCGTGCCGGGCGTAGGTGCGGTCGAACCGGCCGGTGCCGTGCGAGATCGAGCGCAGGTCGATCGCGTACCGCCCGATCTCGATCTCCGGCACCTCGGCCCTGACCACGGTCCGCCCGGGACCGGCCTGGTCGGTTCCCACGACCCGGCCGCGCCGCCCCGACAGATCGCTCATGACCGGGCCGACGTACTCGTCCGGGACGAGGACGTCGACCTGGGCGACCGGTTCGAGGAGGTGGACGGGCACGTCGGCGGCCGCCTCGCGCAGCGCGAGCGCCCCGGCGGTCTGGAAGGCGGCGTCGGAGGAGTCCACCGAGTGGGCCTTGCCGTCCCGCAGGGTGACCCGGATGTCGACGAGCGGATGACCGGTGGCGAGCCCGCGCGCCGCCTGCGCCCGCACCCCCTTCTCGACGGAGGGGACGAACTGGCGCGGGACGGCTCCGCCGACCACCTTGTCGACGAACTCGATGCCGCTGCCCGGCGGCAGCGGCTCCACGTCGATCTCGCAGATGGCGTACTGGCCGTGGCCGCCGGACTGCTTGACGTGCCGGCCCCGGCCCGAGGCGGCGCTCCCGAAGGTCTCGCGCAGCGCCACCTTGTACGGCACGGCGTCGACCTGCACGCCGTACCGGCCGCGCAGACGCTCCAGGGCGACGTCCTGGTGGGCCTCGCCCAGGCACCACAGCACCACCTGCCGGGTGTCCTGGTTCTGTTCGAGCCGCAGGGTCGGGTCCTCGGCGACGAGCCGGGCGAGGCCCTGCGAGAGCCGGTCCTCGTCGGCCTTGCCGTGGGCCTGGACGGCCAGCGGCAGCAGCGGCTCCGGCATGGTCCACGGCTCCATCAGGAGCGGATCGTCCTTGGCGGAGACGGTGTCACCGGTCTCGGCGTGGCCGAGCCGGGCGACACAGGCGAGGTCACCGGCGATGCACTCCGCGAGCGGGCGCTGCTGCCTGCCGAAGGGGGAGGTGAGCCCGCCGACCCGCTCGTCCGCCTCGTGGAGGTCGTGGCCGTCGCGGGACCCGTCCGCGAGGCCGTGACCGGAGACGTGCACGGTCTCGTCGGGGCGCAGGGTGCCGGAGAAGACCCGGACCAGGGAGATCCGGCCCACGTAGGGGTCGGCGGCCGTCTTGACGACCTCGGCGACCAGCGGCCCCTCGGGGTCGCAGGTGAGCGGGGGACGGGAGCGGCCGTCGGGGGTGGTGACGGTGGGTGCCTCGTGCTCCAGGGGGGAGGGGAAGCCGCCGGTGATCAGCTCCAGGAGTTCGAGGGTGCCGAGGCCCTGCGTCCCGCCGTCGGCGGCGGGGGCGGCCGCGAGCACCGGGTGGAAGGCGCCCCGGGCGACGGCCTTCTCCAGGTCGTCGACGAGGGTCTTCAGGTCGATCTCCTCGCCGCCGAGGTAGCGGTCCATGAGGGTCTCGTCCTCGCTCTCGGCGATGATCCCCTCGATGAGCCGGGCGCGGGCCTCCGCGATGAGTTCCCGCTGCGCCTCGTCGGGCGGGTCCTCCCGGCGCACCCCGGAGGAGTAGTCGAAGATCCGCTCCGAGAGCAGGCCGACCAGGCCGGTGACCGGCGCGTGTCCGTCGGCTCCCTCGGCACCGTGCACCGGCAGGTAGAGGGGGAGGACGGCGTCGGGGTCGTCCCGGCCGAAGAGCTCGGCGCAGACGGCGGTGAGCTCGGTGAAATCGGTGCGCGCGGTGTCGAGGTGGGTGACGACGATGGCGCGGGGCATCCCGACGGCGGCGCACTCCTCCCAGATCATGCGGGTGGAGGCGGCGACGGCGTCGGCCTCCTGGGCCGCCGAGACGACGAAGAGGGCCGCGTCCGCCGCGCGCAGACCGGCCCTCAGCTCCCCGACGAAGTCGGCGTACCCGGGGGTGTCGAGGAGATTGATCTTGTATCCGTCCCAGCCGACCGGGACGAGGGAGAGCTGTACGGACCGCTGCTGGCGGTGCTCGATCTCGTCGTAGTCCGAGACGGTGGCGCCGTCCTCGACCCGTCCGGCCCGGTTGACCGCCCCGGCGGTCTGCGCCAGGGCCTCGACGAGGGTCGTCTTGCCCGATCCGCTGTGGCCGACCAGCACCACGTTTCGCACGGCCGAGGGCCGGTCGGCCGTAGGAGCCCTGCCGGCGGCTCCGGCGGGCGTCTTCGCCTTGTCACCCATGATGTTTCCTCCCGACTGCTCGCACGATGCGGCGGGACGCGGGCGCGGGGGAGTGGTGTGTCGCGGTACGGCTCCAGCGGTGCCCGCGGTGGTCCTTCGAGCTTTGCACCGACCCCGGGAAGCGTCCATACGTCGTACACGCCGGAGCCCCCCGGGGGGACGTCGGCGGGACGCCGACGCGACGGGGCGGGTGCCGCCGGTGCGCCGGGACGCGCGTGGCTACGATGGGCGAGCCGGTGGTCGTAGGGGCCGCGCGGCCCACCGAACCTCGGGAAGGCCATGCTGAACAAGTACGCGCGTGCCTTTTTCACGCGTGTCCTCACACCGTTCGCCGCGTTTCTGCTCCGGCGGGGCGTCAGCCCCGACGCGGTCACGCTCATCGGCACGGCGGGGGTGGTGGCCGGTGCGCTGGTCTTCTTCCCCCGCGGAGAGTTCTTCTGGGGCACGATCGTCATCACCCTGTTCGTCTTCTCCGACCTCGTCGACGGCAACATGGCCCGGCAGGCGGGGATCTCCAGCCGCTGGGGAGCCTTCCTCGACTCGACGCTCGACCGGGTCGCCGACAGCGCGATCTTCGGCGGCTTCGCGCTCTGGTACGCCGGCAGGGGCGACGACGACATCCTGTGCGCCGTGGCGATCTTCTGCCTGGCGAGCGGCCAGGTCGTCTCGTACACCAAGGCCCGAGGAGAATCGATCGGCCTGCCCGTCGCCGTGAACGGCCTCGTCGAGCGCGCCGAGCGCCTGGTGATCTCGCTGGTCGCCGCGGGCCTCGCCGGGCTCCACGCGTTCGGCGTGCCCGGCGTCGAGGTCCTGCTCCCGATCGCCCTGTGGATCGTGGCCGTCGGCAGCGCCGTCACCCTGGGCCAGCGCGTCGTGACCGTGCGCCGGGAATCGGCCGAGGCGGACGCCGCCGCGGCCGGGGGCGGAGGGGCGGCCTCGTGAGCACCCTGAAGGAACGCCTGAGCGACGGGCTGTACGGCGCCGGATGGGCGACCGTGAAGAAGCTGCCGGAGCCGGTGGCGACGGGCCTCGGCCGGCGGATCGCCGACCTCGCGTGGAAGCGGCGCGGCAAGAGCGTCCTGCGCCTGGAGTCCAACCTCGCGCGCGTGGTGCCGGACGCCACGCCCGAGCGGCTCGCCGAACTGTCACAGGCCGGCATGCGCTCGTACATGCGGTACTGGATGGAGTCCTTCCGGCTGCCGACCTGGACGAAGGAGCGGGTCGAGCGGTCCATCGACATCAAGGACCGCCACTATCTGGAGGAGGGCCTCGCCTCCGGACGCGGCGTCATCCTCGCCCTGCCGCACCTGGCCAACTGGGACCTCGCGGGCGTCTGGGTGACCCGCTCGCTCGGCGTGCCGTTCACGACGGTCGCCGAGCGGCTCAAGCCCGAGTCGCTGTACGACCGGTTCGTCGCCTACCGCGAGTCCCTCGGCATGGAGGTCCTGCCGCACACCGGCGGCTCCGCCTTCGGCACGCTCGCACGCCGGCTGCGGGCCGGCGGCCTGGTCTGCCTGGTCGCCGACCGCGACCTGTCGGCCTCCGGCACCGAGGTCACGTTCTTCGGGGACACGGCGCGGATGCCGGCCGGCCCGGCGATCCTCGCCCAGCAGACGGGCGCGCTGCTGCTGCCCGTGACGCTCTGGTACGACGGCACGCCCGTCATGAAGGGGCAGATCCACCCGCCCGTCGACGTACCCGAGTCGGGTACGCGGGCCGAGAAGACGTCCGTCATGACACAGGCGCTCGCCGACGCGTTCGCCGGCGGCATCGCGGACCACCCGGAGGACTGGCACATGCTGCAACGACTGTGGCTCTCGGACCTGGACGAGCGGGAGGGACCGGGCGCGTGAAGATCGGGATCGTCTGCCCGTACTCCTGGGACGTGCCCGGCGGCGTCCAGTTCCACATCCGCGACCTCGCCGAGCACCTCGTCCGGCTCGGCCACGAGGTCTCCGTCCTCGCGCCCGCCGACGACGACACCCCGCTGCCGCCGTACGTCGTCTCCGCGGGCCGCGCCGTGCCCGTGTCCTACAACGGCTCGGTGGCCCGGCTCAGCTTCGGCTTCCTCTCCGCCGCGCGGGTCCGCCGCTGGCTGCACGACGGCACCTTCGACGTCGTCCACATCCACGAGCCGACCTCGCCCTCGCTCGGACTGCTCACCTGCTGGGCGGCGCAGGGACCGATCGTGGCCACCTTCCACACCTCGAACCCGCGCTCGCGGGCCATGATCGCCGCGTATCCGATCCTCCAGCCCGCCCTGGAGAAGATCAGCGCCCGCATCGCCGTCAGCGAGTACGCGCGGCGCACGCTCGTCGAGCACCTCGGCGGCGACGCAGTCGTCATCCCCAACGGCGTCGACGTCGACTTCTTCGCCCGCGCCGAACCGAAGACGGAATGGCAGGGCGGCACGCTCGGCTTCATCGGGCGGATCGACGAGCCGCGCAAGGGCCTGCCGGTCCTCATGAAGGCCCTCCCGAAGATCCTCGCGGAACGCCCCGACACCCGGCTGCTCGTGGCCGGGCGCGGCGACGAGGAGGAGGCCGTGGCCTCGCTGCCCGCCGAGATGCGCTCCCGGGTGGAGTTCCTCGGCATGGTCAGCGACGAGGACAAGGCGCGGCTGCTGCGCAGCGTCGACGTGTACGTGGCGCCCAACACCGGCGGCGAGAGCTTCGGCATCATCCTCGTCGAGGCGCTGTCCGCCGGCGCGCCCGTCCTCGCCTCCGACCTCGACGCCTTCGCGCAGGTCCTCGACCAGGGCTCCGCGGGCGAGCTCTTCGCCAACGAGGACGCCGACGCGCTCGCGGACGCGGCGATCGCGCTCCTCGGGGACGGGGCGCGGCGCTCCCAACTGAGCGCCCGGGGGTCGGCGCACGTGCGCCGCTTCGACTGGTCGACGGTGGGGGCGGACATCCTCGCCGTGTACGAGACGGTGGCGGACGGGGCGGCGGCGGTGGACACGGACGAACGGGTGGGGGGCCTGCGGGCCCGCCTGCGCTTGTAGACCCGCGGCCCGCGGGGCCGTCACCCCCGCCCGTGTGGGCAATCGTCCCGCCGGGGCGGGACGGGTGGGCACACGGGACGGCGCCCTTCAGCGGCGCCTCCGCGTTCCGCGCCTGGACCCGCACCACTTTGCGCGGTGCGCATCCGGTGCGGGTCAAGGCGCAGAAGCCTCTGGCGCCGGTAAGGGGCGCCGTCCCGTTGTGCCCACCCGTTCCGCCCCAGCGGAACAGTTGCCCACAACGGGGGGTGGGCATCGCCCCAGCGGAACAACCGCCCACAACGGGGGTGGGGCACCGCCCCGGCGGAACAGTTGCCCACAACGGGGGGTGGGCCGTCGCCCCGGTAGCCTGTGCGCCCGTGACCGAAACCCTGATCTGGACCGTCGTCGCGCTGATCCTCATCGGCGTCTATCTGAGCTGGACCGCCGGACGTCTCGACCGGCTGCACGCGCGCATCGACGCAGCCCGCGCCGCCCTGGACGCGCAGCTCCTGCGCAGGGCCTCGGTCACCCAGGAGCTCGCCACCTCCGGCATCCTCGACCCGGCCGCCTCGATCGTGCTGTACGAGGCCGCACACGCGGCCCGGCAGGCGGAGGAGGACCACCGGGAGGTCGCCGAGAGCGAGCTGAGCCAGGCGCTGCGGGCCGTCTTCGGCGAGCCCGAGCAGGTGGAGCTCGTACGGGAGGCGCCCGGTGGCGAGGAGGCCGCGGGGGAGCTGGCCGCGGCCGTCCGCCGGGTCCCGATGGCCCGCCGCTTCCACAACGACGCCGTCCGGGCCGCCCGCGCCCTGCGCCGCCACCGCAAGGTCCGCTGGTTCCGGCTCGCGGGCCACGCCCCCTTCCCGCTGGCCTTCGAAATGGACGACGAGCCGCCCGCGGCCCTTGCTGATCGTCCGGCCTGACGCCCATAACCTGGGAAAACGATCCACCGGGTCCACATTGGCCCTTGATGTGGACCCCAGGTGGACTGTTTCCTCGTCTTGTCGTCAACCCCCGTTGTCACGAGTGAGGTATCCGTGTCCACCACGCCTTCCACCAACTTCCAGTCCCCCGAGACCGGCACCGCGCGCGTCAAGCGCGGCATGGCCGAGCAGCTCAAGGGCGGCGTGATCATGGACGTGGTCAACGCCGAGCAGGCGAAGATCGCCGAGGACGCCGGCGCCGTGGCCGTCATGGCCCTGGAGCGGGTCCCCGCGGACATCCGCAAGGACGGCGGCGTCGCCCGCATGTCCGACCCGAACATGATCGAAGAGATCATCGGCGCGGTCTCCATCCCGGTCATGGCCAAGTCCCGCATCGGCCACTTCGTCGAGGCCCAGGTCCTGCAGTCCCTCGGTGTCGACTACATCGACGAGTCCGAGGTCCTGACCCCGGCCGACGAGATCAACCACTCCGACAAGTGGGCCTTCACGACCCCCTTCGTCTGTGGTGCCACCAACCTGGGCGAGGCCCTGCGCCGCATCGCCGAGGGCGCGGCCATGATCCGCTCCAAGGGCGAGGCCGGCACCGGCAACGTCGTCGAGGCCGTCCGCCACCTGCGCCAGATCAAGAACGAGATCGCCAAGCTGCGCGGCTTCGACAACAACGAGCTGTTCGCCGCCGCCAAGGAGCTGCGCGCCCCGTACGAGCTCGTCAAGGAGGTCGCCGAGCTCGGCAAGCTGCCGGTCGTGCTGTTCTCCGCCGGTGGCGTCGCCACCCCCGCCGACGCCGCGCTCATGCGCCAGCTCGGCGCCGAGGGCGTCTTCGTCGGCTCCGGCATCTTCAAGTCGGGCGACCCGGCCAAGCGCGCCGCCGCCATCGTGAAGGCCACCACCTTCTACGACGACCCGAAGGTCATCGCGGACGCCTCCCGCAACCTGGGCGAGGCCATGGTCGGCATCAACTGCGACACCCTCCCCGAGTCCGAGCGCTACGCGAACCGGGGCTGGTAAGCACCCATGAGCACGCCCGTAATCGGTGTCCTGGCCCTCCAGGGCGACGTACGGGAGCACCTGATCGCCCTGGCCGCGGCGGACGCCGTGGCCAGGCCGGTCCGGCGCCCCGAGGAGCTCGCCGAGGTCGACGGCCTGGTCATCCCCGGCGGTGAGTCCACCACCATCTCCAAGCTGGCCGCCCTCTTCGGCCTGATGGAGCCGCTGCGCGAGCGGATCGCGGGCGGCATGCCCGTGTACGGCACCTGCGCCGGCCTGATCATGCTCGCCGACAAGATCCTCGACCCGCGCTCGGGCCAGGAGACCTTCGGCGGCATCGACATGATCGTCCGCCGCAACGCCTTCGGCCGGCAGAACGAGTCCTTCGAGGCCGGTGTCACCGTGGCGGGCATCGACTCCCCCGTCGAGGGCGTCTTCATCCGCGCCCCCTGGGTGGAGTCGGTCGGCGCCCAGGTCGAGGTCCTCGCCGAGCACGAGGGCCACATCGTCGCCGTCCGTCAGGGCCGGGCCCTCGCCACCTCCTTCCACCCCGAACTCACCGGCGACCACCGCATTCACGAGCTGTTCGTGGACATGGTGCGCGCGGAACGGTGACACGATCCCGGTAGGATCTCTGGGGTTCGTTCAAGAAGTTGGTTACGCGAAGGAGACAGGCAGATGTCCGGCCACTCTAAATGGGCTACGACGAAGCACAAGAAGGCCGTGATCGACGCCAAGCGCGGCAAGCTCTTCGCGAAGCTGATCAAGAACATCGAGGTCGCGGCCCGGACCGGCGGCGCCGATCCGGACGGCAACCCGACGCTCTACGACGCCATCCAGAAGGCGAAGAAGAGCTCGGTCCCGAACAAGAACATCGACTCCGCGGTCAAGCGCGGCGGCGGCCTCGAGGCCGGCGGCGTCGACTACCAGACGATCATGTACGAGGGCTACGGTCCGAACGGCGTCGCGGTGCTCATCGAGTGCCTCACCGACAACCGCAACCGCGCCGCCTCCGACGTGCGCGTCGCCATGACCCGCAACGGCGGCTCCATGGCCGACCCGGGCTCGGTCTCGTACCTGTTCAACCGCAAGGGCGTCATCGTGCTCCCCAAGGGCGAGCTGTCCGAGGACGACGTCCTGGAGTCGGTGCTCGAGGCCGGTGCCGAGGAGGTCAACGACCTCGGCGAGAACTTCGAGATCATCAGCGAGGCCACCGACCTGGTCGCGGTGCGCACCGCCCTCCAGGAGGCCGGCATCGACTACGACTCGGCCGAGTCCAGCTTCGTCCCGAGCATGCAGGTCGAGCTCGACGAGGAGGGCGCGCGCAAGATGTTCAAGCTGATCGACGCCCTGGAGGACAGCGACGACGTGCAGAACGTCTTCGCCAACTTCGACGTCAGCGACGAGGTCATGGAGAAGGTCGACGCCTGATCGCGACCTTTTCGAGCAGCCGCCGACGAGCTGAGGGTCTCCCGGGTGCCGGTGCGCGAGGCGATGCAGCGCCTGGAGTCGGAGCGTCGATGCCGCCTGTCGCCGTGAAGGTGTCGGGGTCGCGGAAGGTGAGTCGGTCTG
>NZ_JBEXSZ010000171.1:0-16773 GCF_040613865.1 Streptomyces sp. NPDC006197
CTGACCCGCACCGGGTTGTGCGCCGCCGCTGGGTGCGGGTCCAGGCGCGGAACGCGGGGGCGCCGCTCAGGGCGCCGTCCCGTGTGCCCACCCGTCCCGCCCCAGCGGGACGATTGCCCACACGGGGGGGGAGCGGAAGGGGCACCGCCCCGCCAGGCGGGTGGTGTTACGGCAAGTGGGGGCGGTTCGGGTGGAGGCCGGCGGCGTCGGCGGCCGTCGCGCCGTGGTTCCAGCCCGCCTCGTCCCACGCCGCCCGCACCCGCGTCGCCCTCGTCTCCGGGAAGAGTTCGTCCGTGCGGGCCGACACCGCGACCTCGCGCGACGCGAGGGCCGGGAGGAGCGTCGGGGCCTCGGCCGCCACCCGCCGGGACGTCGCCGAGAGCCGGGCGCCGAGCCGGTTCGCGTACGCGAGGAGGAAGGACTGCCGGAACGACTTCGTGCGCTTGCGGCCGCCCGCCCGCTGCTCCGCCTCCGCCCGCGCCATCGCCGCCGTGCCCTGGACGAGCAGCGAGGTGTAGAGCAGCTCGACCGGGTCGAGGTCCGCCTCGAAGCCGACGACCGTCGAGAAGCCGTACGCCTCGTTCCACACGGCCCGGCAGTGGTTCGCCGTCGCCACCGCGTCGAGCAGGATCGCCTTCGCCTGCTCGTAGGGCGGTTCCACCCCGATCCGGATCGCGCCCGGCGTCTCCGGGGACGGCGCGCCCGCCGCGAGCGTGGCCTCGTCCAGGCTGTGCCGGGCCATGAGTTCCTGGGCCTTGGCCGTCAGCGCCTCCGCCTCGTCCGGGTAGCCCGTCGCCTCCGCCTTCGCGAGCAGCGCCCTGATCCGGGTGAGCATCCGGGGCTCGCCGGCCGCCGCGGGCGGCAGGGCCTCCCCCGGCACCGGGCCCACCGCGTCCAGGCGCGGCAGCCGGACGAGCAGCCGGTACAGCTCCAGGACGGTCGTCGCCTGCGAGAAGCGGTCCGCCGGGCGCCCGCCCGCCGCGTCCAGTTCGTCGATCTGCGCCTGCCAGCGGTGCGGCAGCCGCCCGTACCGGGCCGTCTCCGTCCTGATGAGGTCGGCGAGGATCCGTACGTGCTCGTCGGACAGCTCGCGGCGCGCCGTGCGGACCAGGTCGGCCGGCTGCCAGCCCCGTATCCACAGCGTCCGCACGAACTCCTCGCCCCGCCGGGCCCGTTCCGCGTCCGCGCCCGGGTCGGCGGCGAGCAGTGAGGCCGCCGTGTCGAGGGAGCCGTCGTCGCTCGCGTACAGCGCCTCGAAGGCCTTGTCGATGGTGGTGCCGCCGCTCACGCCGTGTCCCTCGCGTCCCATTCCTCGCGCGACCGGGCGATCACCGCGCGGTGGTCGAGCGACCAGTCGATCAGCTGCTTGATGAGGTGGGTCATGCTGTGCCCGGTCTCGGTCAGCGCGTACTCCACCTGCGGCGGGGTCGTCGGGTACACCGTCCGCGAGACGAGCCCGTCCCGTTCGAGGCGGCGCAGCGTGAGCGTCAGCATCCGCTGCGAGACGCCGGTGACGAGCCGCTGGAGCTCCCTGAACCGCCTCGGCCCCGCCGCCAGTTCGACGACGACGTGCACCGTCCACTTGTCGCCGAGCCGGTCCTGGACGTCCCGCACCCCGCAGTCCTCGGCGCAGCTCACCAGGGGCCCGGTGGTTACCTCCGTGTGCCCTTCCGACATCGATGTGCCTCCTTCCGCGATCTTGTCCGTCCGGTCACGATGGTCCCCTCGATGGTCTCAGCCGTCCCGGCCGTCACGATCCCTGGGGGAATCCATGCTGCTCGTCACCGGTGTCTCCGGCGCCCTCGGCTCTCTCGTCGCCGAGCGGCTCGCCGACCGCGACGACGTCGTCCTCGGCACCCGCGCCGGGCTTCCCGGCACCCGCACGCTCGACTTCGACGCCCCGGAGACCCTCCCGGAGGCCTTCGCGGGCGTGGAGACCCTCCTCCTCATATCCGCCGGGTACGGGGAGGACGACGTCGTGATCGCCCGCCACGAGGCCGCGATCTCCGCCGCCGAGGCCGCCGGCGTCCGGCACGTCGTCTACACCAGCCTCTCCGGCGACGGCGACCACCTCACGTACGCGCTCGCGCACCGCTGGACCGAGCGGCGGCTGCGGCGGTCCACGACGCTGGACTGGACGATCCTCCGCAACGGCCTCTACGCCGAGTTCCTCACCTGGATCGCCGCCCCCGACGCCGAGCACCGCATCACCGGCCCTCTCGGGGAGGGCCGGCTCGCCGCCGTCGCCCGCGCGGACCTCGCCGACATCGCCGTCTCCGTCGCCACGGACCCGGCCGCCCACCGGAACCGGGTGTACGAGCTCGTCGGCGAGCGCCCCCTCGGCGGCGCCGACCTGGCGGCGGCCCTCGGTGCCGAGTACGCGCCCGGCACGCTCGCGCAGGCCCGTGCCGCGATCGCCGCCTCCGGGGCCGTGCCCTTCCAGGTGCCGATGCTGGCGAGCACGTACTCGGCGATCGCCCACGGCTTCATGGACGGCACGGGCGTGGAGCGCAGCGACCTGCGCGCGCTGCTCGGCGGACGCGAACCCCTCGACGCGCTGGACGTGTTCGTGAAGGCGGTACGCGAGGGGTAGGGCCAGGCCTACCGCCGGGACGCCCGCCAGTGGTCGTGATCGGAGCGGGCCGAAACGGTTCGCTTGAGCCATGACCACGACTACCGCTGCCGTACGGCTCCGAGGGCTCACCCGGCACCACCGGGACGTCCACGCCCTCGACGGCGTCGACCTCGACTTCCGCGCCGGGACCTTCACCGCCGTCATGGGGCCCTCAGGCTCCGGCAAGTCCACGCTCCTCCAGTGCGCCGCCGGGCTCGACCGGCCCACCGCGGGGAGCGTGGAGGTCGGCGGCGTCGCCCTGGAGGGGCTGAGCGAGCGGCGCCTCACGCTGCTGCGGCGGGACCGGATCGGCTTCGTCTTCCAGTCCTTCAACCTGCTGCCCTCCCTGACCGCCGCGCAGAACGTGGCCCTCCCGCTCCGGCTCGCCGGCCGCCGCCCGTCCCGCACGGAGGTGCGGGAGGCCCTCGCGCGCGTGGGGCTCGCCGGCCGGGAACGGCACCGGCCCGGCGAACTCTCCGGCGGCCAGCAGCAACGGGTCGCGATCGCCCGCGCGCTGATCACCCGGCCCGCCGTCCTCTTCGGCGACGAACCGACCGGCGCGCTCGACTCGACGACGAGCCGCGAGGTCCTCGACATGCTGCGGGACCTCGTCGACCGCGACGGCCAGACGATCGTCATGGTCACCCACGACCCGGTGGCGGCGTCCCGCGCGGACCGCGTGGTCTTCCTGGTCGACGGACGCCTCGCGGGCGAACTGACGGACCCGACGGTGGAATCGGTCACGGCACGGATGACGGCCCTGGAGACGGGCGGGGCCCCGGCCGGGGACACGAGCGGGGCGGTGGCCGCGTTCGGCCGCTCGGTGGGTGCCGGTGCGCCGGTCGGGGGGTCGTCGTGCTGATCGTCGTCCTCTCCGGGCTCCGCGACCGCTGGGCCTCCTTCCTCGGCGGGTTCGTCGCGCTCGCGCTCGGCGTCGGGCTGCTCGCCACCATGGGGCTCGGCCTCTCCGCCACCTTTCACGCGCCCGAGCGTTCTCCCCAGCGGTTCGCGTCCTCCCCCGTCGTCGTCCAGGGCCAGGACCGGCTGACACTGGACGTGCGGCGCGGGCCCGACACCGTGCCCGTGGAGCGGCGGCTCGACCGTCCACAGCCTGTGGACGGCGGGGTGCTCCGCGAGCTCCGCGCCCGCTGGACCGTCACCGCCTCCGGCGGCCCCGACGCCGTCGGCGTCGACGCCCCCGCCGCCGAGGTCCGGGCGCTCGTCGGCGACCGCGCCCGAGTCCTCACCGGGACCGAGCGCGCACAGGCCGACCCCGACCCCGAGCGGGACGCCCGCGCGCTCGTCGCCCTGAACGCTCTCCTCGGCACCTCCGGCGGCGTCACCGCCTTCGTCTCCGTCTTCGTCGTCGCCTCCACCTTCGCCTTCGCCGTCGCCCTGCGCCGGCGCGAGTTCGGGCTCCTCCGGACCGCCGGGGCCACCCCCGGCCAGATCCGGCGGCTCCTCCTCACCGAGGCGGCGGCGCTCGGCGTGCTCGCCTCCGCCGCCGGGTGCGCGCTCGGCGCCCTCGGCGCGCCCCTCCTCGCCCGGACCCTCGTCGACGGCGGCCTCGCGCCCGCGTGGTTCACGATCGGCGGCGCCTCCTGGCCGTTCCACACGGCCTTCTGGACCGGCGTGACCGTCGCACTGGCCGGGGCCGTCGCCGCGTCCCGGCGGGCCGGGAAGGTCGGCCCGACGGCCGCGCTGCGGGAGGCGGACGTCGACGCCGACGCCCTGCCCCTCGGCCGGGCCGTCCTCGGCACGGGCCTGCTCCTGGCCGGGCTCGGGCTCCTCGTCTGGACCTGCGCCACCGAGCCGTCCGCGCTGCTCAAACGGAAGACGTACACGACCCTCCCGATGCTCCTGATCACCGGCGTCGCGCTCCTCTCGCCGCTCCTCGTGCGGCCGGCGGCCCGGCTGCTGCCGTCGCGGCGCGGCGCGGTGGGGACGCTCGTACGGGAGAACAGCGCGGCCGCCGTCCGCCGCACCGCCGCCGTCGCCGCGCCCGTCCTCGTGACCGTGGCGCTCGCCGGGACGCTGTTCGGCTCGGCGACGAGCGTCACGCGCGCGAAGGAGGCGGAGTCGCGGGAGCAGACGGCCGCTCAGTACGTGGCGACTGGTGAGGGGTTGAGGCCGGTGACGGCGCCGCCCGGGGCCGTGGTGTCCCCCACCGGGACGACCTCCGTCTTCGTGCGGGACGGGGCCGAGGCCGTCGTGAAGTACGGGGCGCGGGCGGTCGCCGACCCGGCCGCGTTCGCGGAGCTCGCCCGGCTGCCGGTGGTCGCCGGGGACCTGCGGGACCTGGACGACCGGTCGATCGTCGTCAACGAGGAGTTCGAGCGGCACCGGGTCGGCGAGACGGTGGAGGTGTGGCGGGCGGACGGGAGCGGTCCGGTACGGCTCCGGGTCGCGGCCGTCCTCGCGCTCGGGACCGGCGACAACGGGCCGTACGTCACCCGGGCGAACGCGCCCGGCTCCGCCCTCGACCGGATCGACGCGCGCGGGGGCGGGGCGGCGACGGTCCGGGCCCTGGAGGCGAGCGGCGGAACCCTCTCGCCCGAGCGCCGGGCGGGCGGCAACCCGCAGAACCGGCTCGGCATGATCCTGGTCCTCGGCATCGCCCTCGTCTACACGGTGATCGGCCTCGCCAACACCCTGCTGATGGCGACCTCGGTACGGGGAGGGGAACTGGCCTCGCTGCGGCTCGCCGGAGCCACCCGCGGGCAGATCCTGCGGGTCGTGACGGGCGAGGCGGCGCTCGCCGTCGCCATCGGCACGGGGCTCGGCCTGGTGGTGACGGGCGTCGTCCTGGGCGCCCTGGGAGCGGGCCTCGCGGCCCTCTCGGCGCCCGTGGTCCTGGTCCTGCCGTGGACGGTGATCGGCGCGGCGGCGGGCGCCTGCGCGACGGTCGCGGTCGCGGCGGCGGCGCTCCCCGCGTGGCGCCTCACGCGCTGAGCGGCCATGGTGGGACGACGGGGCGGTGACCGGGGTCGGAGCCGGGTCACCGCCCTGCCCGCGCGCGGGGGGCGGTGGACCGGTGCGGGTGGCGTGTCCGCGTGGCCGGTGCCCGTGGGGTGCCCACCCGCCCCACCCCCGTGCGGGCGGGCGGACACCCCACGGGCACCGGCCTAGGGCCTGTCCGGCCCTGATCCGCCGGACAGGCCCTAGCGGGCGTCCGCGGCCGGGTGGGCGGGCCAGTCCGGGGACAGGACCGACCAGATCTCCTCGTCGTGCCGTACTCCCCGGTACGCGTAGCTCTCCCGGAGGACTCCGTCCCTCGTCATTCCCAGCCGCCGCGTCACCGCGATGCTGGGCTCGTTGTCGGAGGACACCACCCACTCCACCCGGTGGATGCCCCGCACCCGGATCGCCCAGTCGATGAGCGCCCGTGCCGCCCGGGTCACCAGGCCCTTGCCGGCGCCCGCCGGCTCCAGCCAGCAGCCGGCCTCGGCGTAGGAGCCCTCCAGGTCGAACCTCCGGAGGATCACCGCGCCGACGAGCGTGCCGTCGAACCAGATGCCGTGGATCCGGCCCGTGTCGGTCGCCGCCTTCTCCGCGTACAGCCGGAGGAACGCCCGGCTCGACTCCAGGTCCGTCACCACGTCGGGGAGGCCGTTGCGCGCGCCGATGAACTCCCGTCCCCGGTCCATGTGCGCGAGGAACTCCTCGGCCTGCCACGGTTCCAGCGGGCGCAGCTCCGCGCCGTCGTCACCCAGGGACATCGCGTACATCGGCATCGCCTTCCTCACACCACTACGGGATCAGGACGATCTTGCCCTGTACATGGCCCGACTCGCTCGACTCCTGGGCGTGGGCCGCCTCCTTCAGCGGCAGCGTCTCGGCCAGGCGGACCGTGAGCGCGCCCTCCGCCGCCAGGCGGGCCTGGGCGGTGAGGCCGCGCCGTACGTCGTCCGGGTCGCCCATGACGCCGGAGAAGACGATGCCGTGCTCCTCCGCGTCCGTCGCCGCGATCGTCACGATCCGCTCCTTCGCCGCGTCGCCGCCGCCGAGCAGTTCGACGGCGACCGGCAGCACGCCGTGCCCGGCCGCGTCGAAGACCGCGTCGACGCCCTCCGGGGCGGCGGCGCGGACCCGGTCGGCGAGGCCCTCCCCGTACGTGACGGGGATCGCGCCGAGTTCGCGCAGGTAGGCGTGGTTGGGCTCCGAGGCGCTGCCGATCACCGTGATCCCGGCCGCGACCGCCAGCTGGACGGCCACCGAGCCGACGACTCCGGCCGCGCCGTGCAGGAACAGCGTCTCGCCCTCCCGCACCCGCAGCAGGTCCAGGACGCGCTGGGCGGTCTCGCCGGCCACCGGGAGGCCGGCGGCGGCCTCCCAGGAGAGCCCGGCGGGCTTGGGGGCGACGATGCCGGCGATGGCGTACTCGGCGTAGGCGCCGGTCTTCGTCCAGCCGAGGACCTCGTCGCCGACGGCCAGGTCGGTGACGCCCTCGCCGAGCGCGTCGACGGTGCCGGCGAACTCCAGGCCCGGGACGGCGGGGAAGGTGGTCGGGTAGAACGCCTCGACCCAGCCGTAACGCCGCTTCCAGTCCACCGGGTTGACCCCGACCGCCGCCACCTTCACCCGGACCTCGCCGGGGCCGGGCTCCGGCTTCGCGACGCCGGTCTCGTGGCGCAGCACCTCGGGGCCGCCGAACTCCTCGTACACGATCGCTTCCATCTCAGCCTCCGCTGCTGCCCGTTCGATCTTCGACGCCCCAAGCTTGCGCCGTCGGGCACCCGGTCCCCGCCCTCCCAACGGCCAGTCGTACCTGGCCGAAAGACGGGCCGTCACCTGGCCGCCTCGCACTAGGCTGAACCGCATGGACGCGTCCACGCTGACCACCGCGTACGAGATCATCCGGCAGCCGCTCGGGGAGATCCTCCCCAAGGTCTCGGCCGCCCTCGCCCCGCTCGTCCCGCACGTCGACGCGGCCGAACTCTCCACCCACTGCGCCCACTCCCCCTTCAAGGCACTCGGCGGTACGGAGCTGATGACCGCCGCCGAACTGACCCCGCTGCTCGCGGCCGGCGTCCCCGGCGCCCCCTGGCAGGGCCGCGCGACGATCGGCGGCCGCGAGCGCGAGGTCGTCGCCGTCACCAGTCACGCGACCCGGCGCGGGGCGGTCCTCGTGCTCGTGCGGGAGGACGGCGCCGCCCCCGTCGACGCGGCCGAGCTCACCGTGGCGCAGGCGCTGTGGGACCTGGTCACCGGGCACTTCGACCGGTTCGCGACCGAGGCCGTGCCGGGCGCGCTCGCCCGCTCGCGGGCCGCCGCCGACACCCGGGCCCGGGTCATCGCCGAACTCACCGGCGCGCACGCGGCCGCGCTCTCCGGCGTCCTCGGGGTGCTCCGCAGCCGGGCCCTCGACGACACGACCGCCCGCACCACCGCCACCGACCTGGCCGCCGCCGCGCTGATCGAGATGCGGGCCGAACAGCGGCGGGACCGGGAGCTCGCGGAGGAACCCGCGCAGGACGCCTTCGAGCGGCTCGCCGGCGAACTGCGGCCGATGCTCCGGCACAGCAAGGTCCGGCTCGAACTGGGCGCGCCCGACTCGACGCGCTCGCTCGCGGCGGACGTCGCCCACAGCGCGCGGGCCATCGTCCGGTCGCTGCTCCTGATCGTCCTGGAACAGGACTCCGTGCGGCGCGTCCACGTCGGCTGGCAGCTGACCGAGCACGAACTGCGGGCGTCCGTGCGGGACGACGGAGCGGGCGCGCTCGCCCCCTGCGACCTGGGCGCCGGGACGATCCGGGACCGGCTCGACGTGCTCGGCGGACGGCTCGACATGGACGCGGTCCCCGGCTGGGGCACGACCATCACGGCGGTCATCCCGCTGGCGACCCCGGAGGCCCCCGTCGAGGCGGCGCACCCGCTGACCGGCCTCGGCTCACGGGAGGTCGAGGTCCTGCGGCACCTGGCGCTCGGGCACCGGAACCGGAGGATCGCGCAGGAGCTGCACATCAGCGAGTCCACGGTGAAGTTCCACGTCGCGAACATCCTGAACAAGCTGGGGGTCGACTCACGGGGCGAGGCGGCGGCCCTCTTCCACGCGGCGGCGTGACCCCGGCCCCCGGCGGGCGGGCACGGCTTCCGGGGGAGTGTCAGTGGGGGGTGTCAGACTCGCACTCATGGGCGAGAGGTGGGCGCTGGCGGCCGAGGCCGAAGGGGACGGAGCACTGCTCGCGCCCCTCGGTCCGGACGGGCTGCCCGCAGGCGGGGTGCGGCGCGAGCCGGACCTGGTGGCGGCCGTGCGGACGCGGCCCGAGGTGGCCCGCTGGGTGTGGCGGTCGACGGCCGAGGTCTATCCGCGGCTGCTCGCCGCCGGCGTCCGCGTCGAGCGGTGTTACGACGTCGAGGGCGCCGAGCAGCTCCTCCTGGGCCACGAGGGCCGGCTGGGCGAGCCCCGGTCGGCCGCCGCCGCCTGGGCGCGCCTGCGGAACGCCCCCGTACCGCCCGATCCGCCGCAGCGCGCCGCCGAGCCCGGTTCGCAGGACTCGCTCTTCGAGCCGCGTCCCACGGTCTCCGTGCCTTTCGACGGGCTCCTCGCGGTCTATGCCGAGCAGGTGCGCCGGCACGACCGGGCGGAGCATCCCGGCCGGATGCGGCTGCTCACGGCCGCCGAGTCGGCGGGGATGCTGGTGGCCGCCGAGATGCACCGGGCCGGGCTGCCGTGGCGGGCGGACGTGCACCGGGAGCTGCTGGGCGAGCTGCTCGGCGAGCGGTACGCGGGCGGGGGCGAGCCGCGCCGTCTCGCGGAGCTCGCGGACGAGGTGTCGGCGGCGTTCGGCCGCCGGGTCCGGCCGGATCTGCCGGCCGATGTGGTGAAGGCCTTCGCGCAGGCCGGGATCCGGGTCAGGTCCACGCGCCGCTGGGAGCTCGCCGGGCTGGACCACCCGGCGGTGGAGCCCCTCCTGGCGTACAAGAAGCTGTACCGGATCTGGACGGCGCACGGCTGGTCGTGGCTGGCCGACTGGGTGCGGGACGGCCGCTTCCGGCCGGAGTACCTGCCCGGCGGCACGGTCAGCGGGCGCTGGACGACGAACGGCGGCGGCGCCCTGCAGATCCCGAAGGTGATCCGGCGGGCGGTGGTCGCCGACGAGGGCTGGCGGCTGGTGGTGGCCGACGCCGACCAGATGGAGCCGCGCGTCCTCGCCGCGATCTCCCGCGACCCGGGTCTGATGGAAGTCGCCGGGCACCCCGACGACCTGTACACCCGGCTCTCCGACCGGGCCTTCTCCGGCGACCGCGACCACGCCAAGATCGCGCTGCTGGGCGCGATCTACGGGCAGACGAGCGGTGACGGCCTGAAGAACCTGGCGGCGCTGCGGCGCCGCTTCCCGCGGGCGGTGGCCTATGTCGACGAGGCGGCGAAGGCGGGTGAGGAGGGCCGGCTCGTGCGGACCTGGCTGGGCCGGACCAGCCCGCGGGCGGTCGGCTCGGACGGGGACGAGGAGGCCGGGATCCCGCAGGACGCCGGCGAGCCGGAGCGGGAGGGCGGCGAGTTCGTCCCCGGGTACGCCTCGGGGAACGCGCGGGCGCGCGGCCGGTTCACCCGTAACTTCGTCGTGCAGGGCAGCGCCGCCGACTGGGCGCTGCTGATGCTGGCGGCGCTGCGGCGCTCCCTGTCGGGGATGCGGGCCGAGCTGGTGTTCTTCCAGCACGACGAGGTGATCGTGCACTGTCCGGCGGAGGAGGCGGGGGCGGTGACGGAGGCGATCCGGGCGGCCGGGGACGAGGCCGGGCGGATCGCGTTCGGGGAGACGCCGGTCCGGTTCCCGTTCACGACGGCGACGGTCGAGCGGTACGCGGACGCGAAGTAGGCCGGACGGGACGGTGGCGGTACGGCCCCCGTCCCGTACCGCCACCGTCCCGTCCCGGCCTTCCTACTTCAGCGGCAGCTTCCGCCACTTCGGGCTCAGCGCGATCGTCTTCAGCTGCTCCATCGTCAGCGCGGGCTCGGCGCGCGTGGCGGCCTCGTGCTGCGCGCCCGAGTTGAAGGCGGAGACGACGACCCGGAAGCCCTTCGGGGTCAGGGTGTCGACGCGCCACCAGACGACCCCGTCGCCGCCCTTCTCGCCGGGCTGCTGCGTGGACCTGACCTTGGTGCCGTCGGGCAGGGTGACGACGCCGGCTCCGTCGAAGAGCTCGGCGATCCCGCTCCCGGTGGTGGGCTGGACGTCGACCCCGACCATGCTCGTGCCCTCGTCGTCCTCGACGACGACGTAGCCGTGGCCGTCGCCTCCGCCGTGGGAGATCACGGTGGTGCCCTGGGGCAGGAGGGAGCGCAGGGTCGCCTGGACGGCGGCCGCGCTCGGCGCGGCGGGCTGTCGGCCCGGGGCCTTGGGGGACTTGGGCGGCTCGGGGAGCTGCTGCAGGAGCGCACGCCAGACTTCGGCGGTGACGAGGGACTTGAGCTGGGCGGGGCTGAAGGGCGGGTTCTCGCGGCTGACCGGGGCGCCCTTCTCGGCGGCGGCGTTGTACTCGCTCGCGTCGACGATGAAGCCGTCCTTGGTGAGCAGGACCGCCCGCCAGTTCTTGGTGTCCTCGCGCTTGTCGGGGTACACGTACCCCTGGATGACCATGAGCCGGTCACCGCCCGGCAGCCGTCCGCTGGTGCAGCGGTCGTAGGGGACGAGGGCCTTGTCGGGGCAGGTGACCTGGCCCGTGCCGGACTCGGCGGTGTTGCCGGCCCGGTAGAGGCCGACGCTGACGGCGGCCGCGCCCTTGCCGTCGTCGTAGACGCCGAGGACGGACTGGCCCGCGCCGGTCTCGTCGCTGATCTCCCACCGCCCGGCCGGGGTGTTGTTCCTGAGGGCGTCCGCCATGTCCGCGAGCGGGATCGTCGCCTTGGGCAGCGGCTCCTTGCCGGTGCCGTTGGCCTGGCCGGGCTGCGGGGGCGCCGCCACGGAGGTCGTCGCCTGCCCGGCGGGGCCGAGCAGCGAACCGCCGTACACGCCGCCGATGCCGACGGCGGCGAGCGCGAAGACGCCGCCGGTCACCGCGAGGCGGCGGCGGACCAGGCGGCGTCGGCCGCGCCGGAGCCCGCCGGCGACCAGCTCGCGCCGGTCGTCGACGGAGAAGCCGTCACCGGTGCTGCGCAGGACCGCGCCGAGCTCCTCCTCGAAGCGCTCGTGGGAGGTTCCGTCGTGCAGGGGTCCTTCGTTCTGGGGCATGCCGAGATCACCGTCTCCGGTCAGTGGACGATAAGTGACGATCAGTACGGGGGGTCGTGCCGTGTTCAGCGGGTGGCGAAGGCGACGAGGCTGCCGCCGAGCCGTTCCCGCAGCTTCGCGAGCGCGCGCACCGAGCGGGTGCGTACCGCGGCGGAGCTGACGTGCAGGGCGTCGGCGGTCTCCTCGATGCTGCGGTCCTCCCAGTAGCGCAGCACCACGACCGCCCGGTCCTTCGGTGCGAGCGCGGCCAGCGCGTCGAGCAACGCGATCCGCAGCGCCGGGTCCTCGCCCTGCTCGGAGGCGCGGTCGGGCAGTTCTCCGAGGGGGCGCTCGGTGGCCGAGCGACGCCTCTGGTGGCTGAGGAACGTGCGGACGAGCACGGTCTGGGCGTACGCGGCGGGGTTCCCGATCCGGGCCATGCGGCCCCAGAGGGCGTACATCCTGCCGAGCGTCTCCTGGGTGAGGTCTTCGGCGAGATGCGTGTCGCCGCTGGTCAGCAGGCACGCCGAACGGAACAGGTACCCCGTGCGTGCGGAGGCGAACTCCTGGAACTCGTCCGCGCGGGACTTTCTCATGCCCCTCCTTCTCCTCGCGGTCACGTGGCGTGGTCGCCGTACACCTCATTGACGCGATGGGGGCGCGGAAATGTTTCAGCGGAATCGGGGAGTTCGGAGGGGATTCCCGGAGGATGGCCGCTCGACGCATCCGAAGAAGCGGAATCGGGTAATCCTGTTGGTATGAACACTCTCAGCGCAGCAGAGAACCTGGCCGCTGGAGTCTGGCAGTCAGGCATGGGGCAGGTCCTCGGCGGCCTCGTTCTCGTGGCCGTCCTCATCGGGGCCTTCTGGTTCGGATACAGGGTCCGCAACCGTGAACCCGATCCCCCGAAGCCGGAAGAGCAGCCGCACCGGCCCGACACCGGGGCGCTCCCCGGCGAGACGTCCGAGTACCGCAAGCCGACCGAGATGCCGCAGACCGACGGCGAGCACCGGCTCATGCCCTACCAGCTCAAGAACAGCGGCACGGAGACCTCGTCCGACCCGCCGTCCGAGGAGAAGCGCAAGTGGGGCGGCATCTCCAGCGGCGGCTTCGGCAGCGGAGGCACCGGGCACGGCGACTGACGCCACCGGTGTCCGGGCGCGGCGGCTCACCCGCCGCGCCCTCTGCCCGCCGCGCCCCGGACGCGGCGACCGACGCCCCCGACGGCCCGATGCGGGGCCGGGGGCGTCCTGGGGCGTCCGGGGGCTTCCTGGGGCCGGTCGACGGGGCACGGCACGTCGTGCCCGGGGAACAGCCGGTCCGCGTGGCCCCGACCGGTCGGGTCAGAGCCGGGCCGCCTCCGCCCCGGTGCCCGGCACGCGGCCCGCACGTGAGGCGATGTGGGCCGGCGGGGCGAAGTCCGCGGGGAGGACCGGGTCGGTGACCGGCTCGCCGAAGGTGGTCACCACCGGCAGCACCCCCGCCCACAGGCCGAGCGCCGCGTCCTCGGATTCGCCGTCGTCCGGCGGCCCGTCGGCGGTCTTCACCGAGGCCTCGGTGAGGTCGAGCGCGAGCAGGGCGGTCGCCGCCAGCTCCTTGCGGCTGGGCTGCCGCGCGTACTCCCACTGCCCCGGGGAGCTCTGCTCGGTCAGGGCCCGCAGGCCGCGGAGCTTCTCCTCCGGGTCGGTGACGATCTCGGGAACGCCGTAGATCATCGCGCACCGGTAGTTGACCCCGTGCTCGAAGACGGAGCGGGCGAGGACGAGGCCGTCGACGTGCGTGACCGTGACGCAGACGGTGGTGTCGGGGGCCTGGACCAGGCTGCGGCTGGCGACCGAACCGTGGAGGTAGAGCCGGTCGCCGTCCACGCCGTACGCGGTGGGCACCACCATCGTCGTGCCGTCGACGGTGACGCCGAGGTGGCAGAGGAAGCCGGCGGCGAGCACGGCGTCCAGGTCGGCCCGCCGGTGGCTGCCCTTGTGCCGCATCCGGCGCAGCCGGGTCCGCTCGGTGACGGCCAGATCGGCGGCGGCCGGGTCGGCGAGCCCTGGGGTGGTGGTGCTGCTCATGATGACCTCTCGTTCCGTGCGGGTGTACGTGTTGTACGGGGGATCAGCCCGTCACCGCCACCGGCGCCCGCCTGTCGGAACGGCGGGACGCCGCCAGGGAGTCGCAGATCTCGCCGGCCCGGACGGCGGCCATCGACAGCAGGTTGGCCGTGATGCCGTGCGAGTGCTCGGTGCCGCCCATCAGGTAGATCCCGGCCTCCACCTCAGGCGCGGTCTCCACCCGGTAGTCCCGGCGGACCCGCAGCCGGCCGTCCTCGTCGCGCGCGCAGGCGGCGTCGAGCTCGCCGAGCAGCCGGCCCGGGTCGGGCTCGGAGTAGCCGGTGGCGTAGACGACCGCGTCCGCGTCCATCGTCTCCGTCTCCCCGGTCGCGAGGTTCCGCACCTGGACGCGGACGCCGTCGGGACCCTCCTCGACCTCGGTGAGCCGGGTGACGCCGAGGATCCGCAGCCGCTGCTCGCCGCGCACCTTCTCCTGGTACGAGCGGCGGTAGAGCTCCTCGATGAGGTCCATGTCGACGACGCCGTAGTTGGTGTTGCGGTGGTAGTCCATGAGCGTCCGGCGGACGGACGGCTCGGCGCCGTGGTAGAGGTCGACGGCCGCCGGATCGAAGATCCGGTTCGCGTACGGGCTGTCGTCGGCCGGGCTGTAGCCGTACCGGGTGTGGACGGCGACGACCTCGGCCCCCTCGTACGTCCGGTGGAGGTGGTCGGCGATCTCGGCGGCGCTCTGGCCGGCTCCGGCGACGACGAACCGGCGCGGCTCGTCGGTGGGCAGCGCGGCGAGCCGGTGCAGGAACTCGCTGCTGTGCCAGAGGCGTTCGGAGGACTCGACGCCCTCGGGGAGCCGGGGCACGAGGCCGGTGCCGACGACGAGGTTCCGCGCCCGGTAGGTGGCGGCCTCCGCCTCTCCGAAGGCGGCGACGTCGACCTCGACGACGGGTCCCGACGCCTCCGCCGTTCCCGCCGTTCCCGCCGGGCGGATGGCGGTGACCTCCAGGCCGTAACGGACCATGTGGTCCACGCCGTCGGCGGCCCACTGGAGGTAGTCGTGGAACTCCTCGCGGGTCGGGAACAGCACCTTGTGGTTGATGAAGTCCACGAGACGGCCCCGGTCGTGGAGGTACGGCACGAAGCCGAAGCGGCTGCGCGGATTGCGCATCGTGGCCAGGTCCTTGAGGAACGAGACCTGCATGGTGGCGTCCGGGATCAGCATGCCCCGGTGCCAGCCGAAGTTCGGCTGCTTCTCCAGGAAGACGGCCGTGAGCCGGTCGTCGGGCGCGGCCTGCTCGTTGTACTCCTCGATGGCGATCGCGAGGGCGAGGTTGGCGGGCCCGAAGCCGACACCGACGACGTCGTAGACGGGGGTGGTCTCGTTCTCGTTCACGGTCTCGTTCATGGCGAAGTGCCTTTCGGTGGGAGGGGGTTCAGGACGTGTGCGCGCGGCCGGAGAGGGCGACGCAGCCGGCGGCGAGGAGCAGGGCGAGCAGCAGCCCCGTACCGGCGAAGGAGAGGAAGACGGCTGCGATCAGCAGGGTCACGACGGCCGTCGAGCGCAGGGCGCGGCCGGTGCCGCGCGCCCGCAGGGCGGCCGCGGCGGCGGCCACGTACAGCAGCAGGAACGCGCTGCTGGTGACGACGAGCACCAGCTCCTCGCCGGTCCCCGTGACGGTCAGGGCGGAGAGGACGGCCGCGTAGGCGAGGGCCAGCGCGACGGTCGCCCGCACCGGTCGGTCGGCCAGGGCGCGCGGCAGGATCCGCTCGCGGGCGGCGGCCCGGACGACCCGGGTGGCGCCGAGCACCCAGGCGTTGGTGGCGACCACCGCGAGCCCGAGGGCGAGGAGATCGCCGGCGATCGCACCGCCGTCGCCGAGCGAGGCGCCGAGGAGGGCGGTGATGACGACGGGCTCGTCGCCAGGGACCGCCAGGTAGGCGGCCGTCACCGCCGCGTACAGCAGCCCGACGATCGGCACCGCCCAGCGGATCGCCCGCCGGTAGCTGCGGGCGGGGTCGTCGACCTGCTCGGCGAGCGTGGAGACGTTCTCCCAGCCGAGGAAGGAGAAGAAGGCGGTGACGACGGCGATGCCGACGCCGCCCCAGCCGTGCGTGAGGAACGGCGTGTACTCCCCCGCGTCGAAACGCGGCACCGCGAGCACCACGGCACCGCCGAGGCCGAGCAGCAGCACGAGGAGGGCCGCGGCCTGCACCCGGGCGCCGGCCGTGAGCCCGAGCAGCGTGAACGCGGCGGACAGCGCCATGAAGCCGATCGCGATCGGGTACACCGGCCCGTCGGGCTGGCCGAGCAGCCCGAGCAGGCACCGGGCGGACACGATGCCCATCACCGGATTCCCGATGACGTACGTGGCGACCAGCAGCAGCGCCGCCGCCCGCCCCGGACGGCGCCCGAACCCGGCCTCCACCATCGCGGCGAGACCGGAGGCGTCGGGACGCCAGGCCGACATCTCCGCGAAGAAACGGGCGAAGGGGTACGAGCTGAGGGCCAGCGCCAGCCACGCGAGCAGCGAGGCGGGCCCGGCCTGCCGCTCCGTCAGCCCCGGCACCAGAAGGATGCCGGTTCCGACGAGGCTGCTGACGTAGAACACGACGAGAGCGCGCACGCCGAGGGTGGCGCGGGGGTGGGCGGTGCGGGGCCGCTGCAGCAGATCGGTCATGGTGTCACCTCCGGTGGTGAGTTGTGGGGGTCGTTCCGCCCCGTTGTGGGCAGTCGTTCCGCCCCGTTGTGGGCAACTGTTCCGCTGGGGCGGTGCCCACCCCCCCCGTTGTGGGCAGTCGTTCCGCCGGGGCGGTGCCCACCCGTTGTGGGCAGTCGTTCCGCTGGGGCGGAACGGGTGGGCACAACGGACGGCGCCCCTTGCCGGCGCCAGAGGCTCCCGCGCCTGAACCCGCACCGGATGCGAGCCGCACTGTCGGTGCGGGT
>NZ_JBEXSZ010000172.1:0-16700 GCF_040613865.1 Streptomyces sp. NPDC006197
TCGAGACTCCCGAGGCTGCGGCCCTGCCGGAACTCAAGTCGATCGAGTACGGCCTGAAGGCGGACGGGCTGCACCTGCGCGAGGGCGCGGTTGTCCCAGGCGGCGACCGTCGTCTTCTCGGCGTCGCTCGCGGCGAGGGCGGCGCGGGCCGGGTCGGCGTCCGGGGCGGTGTCGTCGAGCCAGCCGGCCCGGACGGCCTCGGCGGTCTCCTGCTCGACCTCGGCGAGCCGCTGACGCAGGTGGCCGGCCTCGCTGCGGGCCCGCTGGGCCTCGGTGGCGGCGGCGGTGGCGTCCCGGTGGGCGGTCTCGCTCGCGTCCTGGAGGGCGGTGGAGCGTTCCTCCTCCTCCGCCGCGTGGCGCTCGCCCTCCTCGGCGGCGGCGGCGAGGGCCCGTACGAGGTCGGCGGCGGCCTCGGCGCGGGCGGCCAGGGCGGGGGCGGCGTCGCGCTCGGCCTCGCGGATGGCGGCGGCCACGCGCGCGGAGCGGTCGCCGGCGGCCCGGTGGCGCAGCACCGCCTCGGCCGCCTGCCAGGCGGAGTGCAGGGTGCGGGCGTCGGTGAGTTCGCGGCGCTGGGCGGCGGCGCCCTTCTCGGCGGCGGTCAGCGCCAGGGAGGCGTGCCGGTAGGCGAGTTCGGCGGCGATGAGGGAGCTGCGGCCGCGGGCGGTCTCGGCCTCGGCGACGGCGTGTCCGGCCGAGGTGACCTGCTGGGCGAGTTCGGCGGCGCGGCCGCGCTCCTCGGCGGCGCGGGCGGAGAGCCGGCGGGCGAGCGTGCGGGTGCGGCGCTCGGCGCCCGTGTGGACCTCGCGCGCGTGGGCACGGGTCCCGGCGGCCTCGACGATCCGGCCGAGGAGGTCGACGGAGCCGGCCGTGAAGTCGCGCTCGGCGGTCAGTTCGGCGCGGCGGCCGAGCTTGTTGCCGAAGCCGCCGACGAGGTCCGCGAGGCCGTCGGTGTCGCGGGTGTCGGTGACGGCGCGCAGCAGCAGGTCGGTGAAGTCGGAGTCCTTCTTGACCGCGAAGAGGCCGGCGGCCTCGCCCTCATCGGCGTTCATCTCGCGCTGGTAGCGGAAGAGTTCGGGGTCGAGGCCGAGGTCGCCGAGGTGCTCGTTCCAGCGGTCGTGGATCTCCTCCCAGACCACCTCCAGGTGCGGGTACGCCTTCCCGGCCTCGGTGAGCGCGTCGCGGAAGCCCTTCATCGTGCGGCGGCGGCCGGTGGCGCCGGAGGCGCCCTCGACGGGCGGGCGGACGGAGGTCGCCTCGGCGACGGGGAGGTTGTCCAGGCTGAGTCCGGGGCCGGGACGGAAGGAGTACCAGGCCTCGGCGAACTTCCGCGGGTCGTTGGAGACCTGGCGGCCGCGCCACTCGCTGGCCTTGCCGACGACGACGAGTTCGCCGGTGAGGGTGTGCTGCCACTCCAGGGCCACGTGGCCGCAGTCGTCGGCCAGGAGGAACTTGCGCAGCACGCCGGAGCTGGCGCCGCCGAGGGTGTTGCGGTGGCCGGGGAGCATGACCGAGAAGATCAGCTTGAGGAGGACGGACTTGCCGCCGCCGTTCTCCAGGAAGAGCACGCCCGCGGGGGCCGGGCGGCGCGGCGGGCCGACCGGCTCCTCCTCGAAGAACTCCGCCTGGGTGGGGGCGGGGTGGGGCACGGGCGCGCCGACTCCGCGCAGGTCCAGGACGGTGTCGGCGTAGCGCGCACCGGCGGGACCGATGGAGTAGAGGCGGACCCGGGACAGCTCGTACATGCGGCGGACTCTCGTACTGGAAGGGGGCGGTGGCGCGGGGCGGTTACGCGGGGCGGTCACGCATGGAACGGCAGTCCCGCGTCGGCGGCGAGTTCCAGGTCGTCGCCCTCGGGCGGCGGCAGGAGGGTCGCGGAGCCGTCGCTGACGGGGACGACGCCGAGGTCGAGGAGCTCGGCCATGGCGGCGGAGCCGGCCATGTCGCGGACCTGGAGCTGGTAGCGGGCGGTGGTGCGGTAGGAGCCGCCGCCCTCGTCGCCGGTGCGCTGGAGGAAGCCGGAGTCGGTGAGGAAGGCGGCGGCCTTGCCGACGATGCCGGTGGTGGAACCGGCGAGGCGGCGGGCGTCCTTGGTGGCCCCGGTGGCGCTGCGGCGGGCGTAGGTCCGCCAGGCGGCCTCCAGGCCGGGGGCGTCGGAGGCCGGGTCGGTGTTCTCGCCCTGCTCCTCGGCGCGCTGCTCCAGGCGCAGACAGGCCTGGCGCACGAAGGCGTCGACGCCGTTGACCGTGAGCCGGCCGATGTACGCGTCGTCGGCGAGGTCCTCGGGCCGGGGGAAGGCCATGGCGGCGACCGCGAGGTGGGCGAGGCCGTGCAGGAAGCGGTCGGCGGAGTCCGTGGAGGCGCGGCGGGCGTAGTCGCCCATGCGGACGGCGAAGACGGAGTCCTCGCCCGCGGTGACGGCCATTCCCGCGCGCGGGGACACCTCCAGGACGACGAGTCCGAGGCCGGTGGCGACGGCGTCGGCGAGGCGTGCGAAGGCGGGGTCCTCGCGGTAGCGGCGCAGGAGCTCGGTGTACTCGGCGTCACGGGCCGGGAGCAGCTTGGGCTGGAGGCCGAAGGAGACGAGCCGGGCCGCGTCGGCGGCGTCCGCGGGGGTGACGGCGGAAGTGGTGGACGCGGCCGGGGGCTGCGGGGGCTCCTGCTCGCTCCACGCGTCGGTGTACTCGGCGTGGGTTTCGCTCACGGCTGGGGCTCCTCGGTACGGCTCTCGGTCGGTACGGCGCGGGGGGCGGGTCGGGGTACGGGCAGCGGCACGGGGGTGACGGACGCCGGTGCGGCGGCGGGGCCGGGGCGGTCGGCGGGCGCGGGCGGTTCGTCCGTGAGCCGCACGGCGCGCACGGAGGGCAGGTCCCGGCGCCGCGCGGGCGGGGTGCGGGCCGGTTCCGGGACCGACACGGTCCCGAACCGCGGCCGTCCGACGACCGCGGGCGCGGACGCGGACGCCTCGGCGGTGGCCGGTACGGGTTCCGACCGGAGCGCCGCTTCCGGCTGCGGTGCGGCTTCGGACTCGCGGGCGGTTTCCGGCTCGGGCGCGGCCTCCGACTCGCGGACGGTTTCCGGCGCAGGCGCGGTTTCCCGCTCGGGCGCGGCTTCTGACTCGCGGGCGGTTTCCGGCGCAGGCGCGGCCTCCGACTCGCGGACGGTTTCCGACTCAGGCGCGGTTTCCCGCTCAGGTGGGGTTTCCCGCTCCCGTACCGCGGTGGGATCCGGCGAGGTTTCCGGTTCCGGAACGGCAGCGTCCGCCACCGGGACGGGCGCCGGGGCGTCGGGGAGGGCGGCGGTGGAGGTAGCCGGGGGGACGAGGGTCACGAGGCCTCCGTGCGGTCCGCGGCCATGCCCGCCGCGTCGAGCATCGCCGTACCGACGATGAGGTCGGCGCCGCCGAACTCGGGGTCGTCGAGCGGGGTGCCGTCGTCGACGGCGAAGAGGAGGCGCTCCTCCCCCTGGCGGTAGGCGGTGCCGACCGGGGGGCTCGCCGCGTGGACGGCGAGGAGGGCGACGAGGTACGGGAGGTCGGGGTCGAGGCGCCGGGCCTCGGCGAGCAGGCCGGAGAGGCGGCGCGGGGCGTCGTGCTCCAGGTCGAGCAGGCGCATGGCGCTCGCGAGCTGCTCCTCGCTGAAGCGGGAGTCGTCGGGGGTGGCGATGAGGTCCGGCTCGGGCATCTCCGCGCCGAGGTGCTCGCGCTCGACGGGCGGGGTGAGGAGCAGGTCGACGAGGTCGCCGAGACGGACGGAGGCGGGGGTGCGCAGTCCGGTGCCGTGGGCGAAGAAGGCGTCGGTGACGCGGGTGGCCTGTTCGACGGGAAGCGGCAGGACGGGGGCGACCAGCTGACCGTACAGGTCGAGTCCGGTGTACGCGGTGGGGGCGGCGAAGGCCTGCCGGTCCTGCTCGGCGCGGAAGAGGGGCCCGGCTTCGAGGAGGCGGGACTGGAGCTGGGTGTGGCGGCGGATGCAGTCCTTGACTATGTCGACGAGCTCGGCCGCGCGCCGCTTGTGCTCCGCGGTCTTCGCGTCGTTCGTGGCCTCGGCCTCGTCGCGGGCCTTGCGGATGTTGGTGAGGATCGCGTTCTCGTGGCGGTAGCGGTCGGCCACGTGGTCGAGCGCCTCGGCGATCATGTCGGGGACGGTGTGGAGCCAGTCGACGGCGCGGACGTTGCGCCGGGTGGCCTCCAGGGTCTTGCGGAGGGTCTCGGCGTACTGCACGGTCCGGTAGCGCGCCTGCTCGGCGGCGAGCTGGGCGTCGGCCAGGCGGCCCCGGTTGATGAGGACCTCCAGCTTCACCTCGGCGGCGATCTGGGCGCTGGTGACGTCGGTGTCGAGGGCTCCGACGAGGACGTTGACCGCTTCGTCGGTGGTGCGGAGGTAGACCCCGCCGCCGTAGCCCGGGACCTCTTCGATGAGCTTGAAGTCGTAGTCCCGGCGGACGTAGACGCCGTCGGTGCCGAAGGTGCCGTAGACGGCGCGGAAGCCGCGGTCGACGCTGCCGACGTTGATCAGGTTCTCCAGGACCCAGCGGGCGACGCGCTCGTGCTCGGCGGCGGGGCGGGTGGGTGCCTGGGCGGCGACGCGGGGCAGCAGGCGGGCGACGATCTGCTCGTGGTCGGCGCCGGTGTCGAAGTCCATGTTCAGCGTGATGAGGTCGATCGCGGCGAGGGCCACCTCGGCCATCGCGTAGACCGTGTACTCGCCGGCCAGGTTCGCCTTGCGCGCGTCGAGGTCGTGCAGCGGGGCGGTGCACGCGAGCGCGCGGAGCCGCCGCGCGAGCCCTTCGTCGGCGGCCGGGCCCTGCGCGGGGCGCGGCCCCGCGCTGAGCTGGGGCGGAGCGAGGTCCGTCGAGGCAGGCGAAGTCACGGTGCACAGATTAGGTCCTCACCCTGACAACGGTCGAAACGGCGCAGATACGACCGGCCCCCTCGGTAGCCTCGTACGGGCTCTGCCGTCAGCCGGCGGCGCCCGTCGGATCGTCGACGGCCCGGGCGTAGGCGGCGGCGACCCGGGTGCGGGAGTCGTCGAGGTAGCGGGCGAGGAGTCGCTCCGCCGAGGCCCGTTCACCGGCGCGCAGGGCGTCCAGGATCTCCCGGTTCCTCCGCAGATAGGGCTCGTGCAGGGCGCGCGGGTCGTCGACGACGTGGAAGGCGAGGCGGAGTTCGGCGAGGACGCCGCGCATCAGCTCGTCGGTACGGGCGCTGCCGGCGAGGGCGACGAGTTCGCGGTGGAAGTGGATGTTGGCGGTGGAGACGCCCGTCCAGTCGCCGGCATGGGCCGCGGTCTCGCCCTCGGCGACGGCGGCGGCAAGGCCTTCGACGGCGAACGGCGGCTGCCCCAGGCCCCGTACGACGGCGCACTCGACGAGCCGCCGGGTGCGGTAGATGTCGTCCACGTCGCCCACGGCCAGGACGCGGACGAAGACGCCCCGGTTGAGCTCGTGGACGAGCAGGCGCTCGTGGGTGAGGAGCCGGAAGGCCTCGCGGAGTGTGTTGCGGGACACACCGAGGGCGCCGCCGATGCTCTCCTCGGAGAGTCGGGCGCCGGGCGGGAAGTAGCCCTCCGCGATCCGGGTGCGCAGGATGTCCGCGACCCGCTCGGCCGTGCTCGTGCGTCCGAGCAGCACGCGGTCGTCCGTCAGCCCGCCGGTCCCGCTCGCGTCCACAGCGCCTCGCCCCTTCCGTCGTCCGCGGCCGGGCGGCCGTGGAACGGCCCGAGTCAACCGCAGAAACGGGGAAGCGACAACACTCCTCTTGTCGGATCGTTGAACAATCCTCTACCTTGACGGCACCGCACGCTTACTCGGTACGTCTCCCAGGCACGCGCCTCCCCTCCTGCGAGGTGCAGATGAGCACGACACAGACCCGGCAGCGCTCCCAGGGCGAACGGCCCGACGACACGGGCGCGTTCGGCGGATACGCCCTGGTGTTCCGGCGGGCCGACGCCGGATCGCGGAGCCGTATCCGACGCCGGTGCGCGGCACGGGGCAGGGGCTCGCGTACAACACGGGGCGCGCGGTCGGAGCCGTCATCCGCGCGAGGCACGCGCGCGTGCGCGGGCCGGATGTTCGTCGCCGACGTCCGGCACGACCACTACCGCACCGCCGTGTGAACCGCGCGGCGCGTCCATGAGCACCACCGCACCACCAGGTGGGAGAGGAAGCACCACATGACCCCGGTCCCGATCGATCTCAACGCCGACCTCGGCGAGGGCTTCGGCCGCTGGACGCTGACCGACGACGAGCAGCTCCTGTCCGTCGTCACCAGCGCCAACGTGGCCTGCGGCTTCCACGCCGGGGACGCGGCCACCATGCGGCGGGTCTGCGAGCTCGCGGCGGCCCGCGGGGTACGGATCGGGGCCCAGGTGTCCTACCGCGACCTGGCCGGCTTCGGACGGCGGGCGATGGACGTCCCGGCGGCGGAGCTGGCCGCCGAGGTGGCGTACCAGATCGGTGCCCTGGAGGTCTTCGCCCGGGCCGCGGGCTCGCGGGTCTCGTACGTGAAGCCGCACGGGGCGCTCTACAACCGGGTGGTCCGGGACGCGGAGCAGGCGGCGGCGGTCGTCGACGGCGTGCTGCTCGCGGACCGGACGCTGCCGGTCCTCGGGCTGCCGGGGTCCCGGCTGCACGAGGCCGCAGCGGCGGCCGGGCTCCCGGTCGTCGCCGAGGCCTTCGGCGACCGGGCCTACCGGGCGGACGGCTCCCTGCTGCCACGGGGGCAGGAGGGAGCCGTCGTCACGGATCCGGACGAGGTCGTCGAACGGGCGTTGTCCATGGCCCGGTTCGGGGTCGTCACGGCGCACTGCGGGAGCTCCGTCGCCGTGCGGGCCCGGTCGCTCTGCCTGCACGGGGACACCCCGGGCGCGGTGGGCCTCGCCCGGCGGGTCCGGGAGCGGCTCGAAGCCTCCGGCGTGCGCGTGGAGGCCTTCGCGTGAGGGTGCTGAGGGCGGGCGACCGGGCCCTCCTGGTGGAGTTGGAGGGCGGCGACGCGACCGAGGCCTTCCACGCCGAGCTGCTGCGGCGGCGGTCGGCCGGGGCGCTGCCCGCCGTGCGGGAGATCGTGCCGGCGGCGCGGACGGTGCTCCTCGACGGGGTGGACGATCCGGAGCGGCTGGCGGCCGAGCTGACCGGCTGGGAGCCGGCGCCGCTCCACGCGCGCGTGGGCGAGGCCGTCGAGGTGCCGGTGCGCTACGACGGGCCCGACCTGCCGGAGGTCGCCGCTCTCTGGGGGGTGTCCGTGGAGGCGGCGGTGCGGATCCACACGGCGGCCGAGTTCCGGGTCGCCTTCTGCGGGTTCGCGCCCGGCTTCGGCTATCTGACCGGGCTCGGCGAGCGGTACGAGGTGCCCCGCCGGGCCACTCCGCGGACGGCCGTCCCGGCCGGGTCGGTCGCCCTGGCCGGCCCGTACACGGGGGTGTATCCGCGCTCCTCCCCCGGCGGCTGGCAGCTGATCGGCACCACGGACGTGGTGCTGTGGGACTCCGGGCGGGACCCGGCCGCGCTGCTCGCGCCCGGCACCCGGGTCCGGTTCACGGCGGGGGTCGGGCGATGAGCGACCGGGCCGTCGCCGTGGTCCGGGCCGGGGCGCTGACCACCGTCCAGGACCTGGGGCGCACGGGGTACGCGCACCTCGGCGTGCCCCGCTCGGGCGCCCTCGACCCGGCGGCCGTACGGCTCGTCAACCGGCTCGTCGGCAACGCGGAGGGCGCGGCGGTCCTGGAGACCACCGTCAGCGGGTGCGCGCTGCGGCCCCGGTGCGCGGTGACCGTGGCGGTGGGCGGCGCGCCCTGCCCGGTCCGGGTGGACGGCCGCCCGGCCGCCTGGGGGACGACGGTCCGGGTCGGCGCCGGGTCGGTCCTGGAGGTGGGGGCGGCCGTGCGCGGACTGCGTTCGTACGTGGCGTTCGGCGGCGGGATCACCGTCGCGCCGGTGCTCGGCAGCCGCTCCGCCGACCTGCTGTCGGGCCTCGGCCCGGCACCGCTCGCGGAGGGGACGGTGCTGCCGCTGGGGGCGGACACGGGCGTACGGGGGCCGGTCGACGCCCCGCCGTGGCCGGGCCCGGCGGCGGAGCTCGTCCTGCGCGTCCGGCTCGGTCCCCGCGACGACTGGTTCACCGCCGACGCGCTTCGGACCTTCTCCACGCGCGCGTACCGGGTGTCGCCGGCGAGCAACCGGATCGGACTGCGTCTGGAGGGGCCGGCCCTGGAGCGGGCCCTGCCGGGCGAGCTGCCGAGCGAGGGCATGGTCCTGGGCGCGGTGCAGGTCCCGCCGGACGGGCGCCCGGTGGTGTTCCTGGCGGACCATCCGACGACCGGGGGCTATCCGGTGGTCGCGGTGGTGCGGGAGGCCGATCTGGGCGCGGCGGCGCAGGCGGTCCCGGGGACGCCGGTGCGGTTCGTGCCGGTGCGGTGAGGGTCATGCGGTGAGGGTCACGGGGGCGGCGGGCCGTAGCCCCCGCCGCCGGGGGTGCGCAGGACCAGGACGTCGTCGGGGCCCACCTCCGTGGTGGCGGCGCCTTCGAGGTGCTCGACGGTGCCGTCGGCGCGTTCCACGAGGTTCTCGCCGAGGGCGCCCGGCTCGCCGCCGGCCATCCCGTACGGCGGGACCCTGCGGTGGCCGGTGAGGAGGGCCACCGTCATCGGCTCCAGGAAGCGCAGGCGCCGCTCCACGCCGTGGCCGCCGTGCCATCGGCCGCGCCCGCCGCTGTCCTCCCGTACCGCGAAGGCGTCGACCCGGACGGGGTGGCGCCACTCCAGGATCTCGGGGTCCGTGAGCCGGGAGTTGGTCATGTGGGTCTGGACGGCGTCGGCGCCGTCGAAGCCGTCGCCCGCGCCCGAGCCGCTCGCGACGGTCTCGTAGTACTGCACGCGCGCGTTGCCGAAGGTGACGTTGTTCATGGTTCCGGAGCCCTCGGCCTGGACGCCGAGGGCCGCGTAGAGCGCGCCCGTCACGGCCTGGGAGGTCTCGACGTTCCCGGCGACGGTGGCCGCCGGGTGGACGGGGGCGAGCATGGAGCCGGGCGGGACGCGGACCTCCAGGGGCTCCAGGCAGCCGCTGTTGAGCGGGATGTCCTCGTCGACCAGGGTGCGGAAGACGTACAGGACGGCGGCCATGACGACGGCGGTGGGCGCGTTGGCGTTCCCGGGCAGCTGGGCGGAGGTGCCGGTGAAGTCGATGAGCGCGGAGCGCCGTTCGCGGTCGATCCGGACGGCGACCCGGATCACCGCGCCCCCGTCGGTCTCGTAGCGGTACTCGCCGTCGTCCAGGCGGGCGACGATGCGCCGTACGGACTCCTCGGCGTTGGCGCGGACGTGCCGCATGTAGGCCTGGACGACGTCGAGTCCGAACTCCTCGACCGTGCGGCGCAGTTCCTCGATGCCCTTCTCGTTGGCGGCGATCTGGGCGCGCAGGTCGGCGAGGTTGGTGTCCGGGTCGCGGGAGGGGTGGCGGGCGCCGGTGAGCAGGGCGCGGGTCTCGGTCTCGCGGAGGTGTCCGTCGCGGACGAGCAGCCAGTTGTCGAAGAGGACGCCCTCCTCGTCGACGGTCCGGCTGAAGGCGGGCATGGAGCCGGGGGTGATGCCGCCGATCTCGGCGTGGTGGCCGCGGGAGGCGACGAGGAAGCGGAGTTCGCCGCCCGTGTCGTCGAACACCGGGGTCACGACGGTGACGTCGGGGAGGTGGGTGCCGCCGTGGTACGGGTCGTTGATCGCGTACACGTCGCCGGGGCGCAGGTCGTCCCCGCGCCGGCGGAGCACCTCCTTGATGGACTCCCCCATGGAGCCGAGGTGGACGGGGATGTGGGGCGCGTTGGCGATCAGGTTGCCCTCGGCGTCGAAGAGGGCGCAGGAGAAGTCGAGGCGTTCCTTGATGTTGACCGACTGGGCTGTGTTCTCCAGGCGGACGCCCATCTGCTCGGCGATGGACATGAAGAGGTTGTTGAAGACCTCCAGGAGGACGGGGTCCACGTCCGTGCCGGCGGCCACGCGCGCGGGGCGGGGGGCGACGCGGCGCAGCAGGAGGTGGCCGCCGTCGGTCGCGGTGGCCCGCCAGCCGGTGTCGACGACGGTCGTGGCGTCGGCCTCGGCGAGGATCGCGGGCCCGTCGACGCCGTCGCCCGGCCGCAGGTCCTCGCGCCGGTGGAGCGGGGCGTCGCGGGGTGTGCCGGCGCTGTGCATCCGGACGGTGGCCACGGGGACGAGGGGGCCGCTCCGCTCCGCGGTGTCGACGAGGACCGGCCCGTGCGGACCGGCGCTTCCGACGGCCTCGACGGTGACGGCCTCGACGACGAGCGGCCGGTCCAGGGTGAAGGCGTACCGCGCCCGATGGACGTCCGTGAACGCGGTTTTCAGCTCGTCGGGCGGTGCGAGGTCGACGGGGAGGCTCGCGTCCGTACCCGCGTACCGCAGGAGCACGCGTGCGTGCGTGGTGATCGCCTCGTCCGGCAGTCCGTCGGCGCGGAGCTCCCCGCGGGTGCGGTCGGCGAGTTCGGCGCAGAGGGCGGTCACGCGCTCGTGGGTGCCGGCGGCGTCGAGCTCGGCTTCGACGGACCGCTCCCGCATGGCGGTGGCGTCGGCGAGCCCGATCCCGTACGCCGAGAGCACTCCGGCCAGCGGGGGTACGAGGACGGTGTCGACGCCCAGGGCGTCGGCGACGGCGCAGGCGTGCTGGCCGCCGGCGCCGCCGAAGCTGGTGAGGGCGTACCGGGTGACGTCGTGGCCGCGCTCCACGGAGATCTTCTTGACGGCGTTGGCCATGTCAAGGACGGCGATCTCCAGGAAGCCCGCGGCGACCTCCTCGGGGGTGCGGCCGCCGCCGACCTCCTCGGCGAGGGCGGTGAACCGCTCCCGTACGACCTCCGCGTCGAGCGGGCGGTCGCCGGTCTCGCCGAAGACGGCGGGGAAGTGGTCGGGCTGGACGCGTCCGAGCATGACGTTGGCGTCGGTGACCGTCAGGGGGCCGCCGCGGCGGTAGCAGGCGGGCCCGGGGACGGCGCCGGCCGAGTCGGGGCCGACCCGGTAGCGGCGCCCGTCGTAGTGGAGGACGGAGCCGCCGCCGGCCGCGACGGTGTGGATGCTCATCATGGGCGCCCGCATCCGCACCCCGGCGACCTGTGTACCGAGTTCACGCTCGAAGACGCCGGCGTAGTGCGACACATCGGTGGAGGTGCCGCCCATGTCGAAGCCGATGACACGGTCGTGCCCCGCCTGCGCCGAGGTGCGGGCCATGCCGACGACGCCGCCCGCCGGGCCCGACAGGACGGCGTCCTTGCCGCGGAAGTGGGCCGCCTCGCGGAGTCCTCCGTTGGACTGCATGAACATGAGGCGGATGCCGGCGAGTTCGCGGGCGACCTCGTCGACGTACCGGCGCAGGATCGGCGAGAGGTAGGCGTCGACGACGGTGGTGTCCCCGCGCGGGACGAGCTTGATGAGCGGGCTGACCTCGTGCGAGCAGCTGATCTGGGTGAAGCCGGCGGCGCGGGCCGCCGCCGCGACCCGGGCCTCGTGCTCGGGGTGCCGGTAGCCGTGCAGCAGGACGACGGCGGCGGAGCGGAAGCCGTCGCGGCGCGCGGCGGCGAGTGCTCCGGCGACGGCGGGCTCGTCCAGCGGACGGACGACACGGCCGCGGGCGTCGACCCGCTCGGGGACCTCGATCACGCGCGCGTACACCGCCTCGGGCAGCACGATGTGCCGGTCGAAGAGCCGGGGCCGGTTCTGGTAGGCGATGCGGAGCGCGTCGCGGAAGCCCTCGGTGACGAGGAGCACGGTCGGTTCGCCGCGCCGCTCCAGGAGGGCGTTGGTGGCGACGGTGGTGCCCATCTTGACGACGGCGACGCGGTCGGCGGGGACGGGTTCGCCGGGGTCCAGGCCGAGGAGGAGGCGGATGCCGGCGACTGCCGCGTCCTGTCGGCGGGCGGGGTCGTGGGAGAGCACCTTGCGGCTGACGAGCCGGCCGTCGGGCCGCCGCCCGACGACGTCGGTGAAGGTGCCGCCCCGGTCGATCCAGAACTCCCAGCGCCCGCTCATCTCCCCATTGTGGCCGCGAGCGCGGCCGTGAGGGCGTCGCCCTCGGCGACGCCACCGATCCGGGCGGGCGGGATCACGGGCGGGGCGGGCGGGGCGGCCTCCGCCGTGGCCGCACCCGCGCCCGCCGTTCCCCGTGTCACCGGCGGGCCTCCTCGGGGAGACGCGGCGGCCCCCGGGGCGGGGCCACGGTCGGCGGGTTCTCCGCCGCAGGCCGCGCCGCCCCGGGGGCCGGGTGGCGGGTGGCGGGTGGCTCGGGTGCGCGAGGTCGGGCCGGGAGGGGGTGGTCGGACCTGTCGCTGCCCCGGAGCCGGGGTCAGACCTGGAGGTCCGGCCCTATCCGGTTGCGTACCGCCGTCTGGACCTCGACCTCTTCGGCCGGGTCGGCGGCGAGGCGGCGCAATCGCTCGGCGACGCGCACGTCACCGGTCTCGGCGTGCTGGGCCGCGACCTCGCGGGTGGTCTCCTCGCAGTCCCAGAGGCATTCGACGGCGAAGCCGGTCGCGAAGGTGGGGTCGGTGGCGGCGAGGGCGCGGGCCACGTGGCCGCGCAGCCGGGAGGAGGTCGTCTCGCGGTAGACGTGGCGCAGCACGGGTGCCGCGCAGGCGATGCCGAGGCGTCCGGCGCCGTCGACGAGGCAGGCGAGCTCGGGGGCGTCGGGGCCCGCGGAGCGCACGGTGTCGCGCAGGGCGCCGAGGACGAGGCCGGCGTCCTGGGCGGTGCCCCGGCAGGCGAGGACCTCTGCGGCGGCCGTCCCGAGGGCGTCGGTGCGCCGGACCCACGCGCGGGCGCGGGCGACGGCGTCCTCGCCGCACATCCGCCGGTAGGCGGCGACGGCGGCGTCGGCGACCTCGCGGGAGTCGCCGTCGGCCGCGGCCTCGACGAGGTCGAGGACGGCGGGGTCCTGTGACTCGGCGAGGTGGTGCAGGGCGGCGCCGCGGGCTCCCGTGGCGCCGTGCCGGGCGGCGGCGAGGAGCTCGGGCCGGTCCTCGGGTCCGGCGACGGCGGTCAGGCAGCGGGCGGCGGGGCCGTAGAGGACGGCTCCGCGCTCGTATCCCTCCTGCGCCCAGTCGAGGACGGCCCGGACGCTCCAGCCGGGGCGGGGCCCGGCGGGGCGCATCTGGCGCTGCCAGCGGTCGAAGGAGCCCTGTTCCCGGGCGGCCCTGACCCGGGCGCCGACGGCCTCGCGTGGGTCCTCGGCCCACAGCCGCCAGGGGCGGGGCTCGAAGGCGTCGCGGACGGTGCGCGCCAGCTCGGCGTCGCCGTCCGCGTCGGCCGGGAAGCGGGCCAGTACGGGCAGGGCGAGCGCGCGGAGTCCGGCGTCGTCGTCGCGGAGGGCCAGCTCGTCCAGGGCCCAGGCCCAGTTGGCGCCGGTCGCCGCGTACCGCCGGAGCAGCAGCAGGGCGTCCTGGCGTCCGTAGGAGGCGAGGTGCCCGAGGACGGCGAGCGCGAGCCCGGTCCGGGACTCCTCGGTGTCGAGGTGGTCCTCGGCGCCCAGGAGGTGCGCCTCGATCTCGTCGAGGCCTCCGTGGAGGTCCAGGTAGAGACGGGCGTAGTAGAGGGAGCGGTTCTCGACCTGCCAGTCGTGGCGGGGGTCGTCGAGAACGCAGTGGTTGAGGGCCGCGAGGGCCTCGGCGCGTGGCGCGGCGAGCGCGTGCAGGGTGCCGTCGCCGCGGCCCCGCTGCAGCAGGCCGAGCAGGGTGCCGCTCGGCGCTATGACTGGTTCGAACATGGGAAGACGCCTCACATCAAGCTGTCGACACGACCGGGGGATACCGGGGGGAGCCCGGTCGGGCGGTACATCGCCCGTACGCCTAGGCCGTGCGGCAACATTCGGGGCCGCTCGTCGTCGTTCGCCTGCCAGTGATCATCTTCCTCAGCCTCTCGTCGGTGGCCCGTTTTGCCGGGCCCGACGTCATGATGACCCACCCATTTCGCCACCGCGACCACATTTACGACCCTGCTCCCACCTGGGGTTCAGCCGCCGTTCACCTGGCTCCGAAGAGCTCCAGGAGTTCGGTCTTGCCGAACATGCGGGCGGTGTCGAGCGCGGACGGAGTCCCTGCCTCCGGATTCGCGCCGGCGGCGAGGAGGGCACGGATCACGGCGTCCTCGCCCTTGAAGACGGCGCCGGCGAGCGGGGTCTGGCCGCGGTCGTTGGGGCGGTCGGCCTCGGCGCCTCGGTCCAGGAGGGCGGTGACCGCGGCGGCGTGGCCGTGGTAGGCGGCGAGCATGACGAGGGTGTCGCCCCTGTCGTTGGTGAGGTTCGCGGGGACGCCCGCGTCGACGTAGGCGGCGAGGGCGTCGGCGTCACCCGTGCGTGCGAGGTCGAAGACCTTCGACGCCAGCTCGACGACCTCGGGGTCCGGAGTCTCGCTCATCGGGTGGAACCGCCTCTCTCCTGCGTTGTCGGCCTGTGCACGGCAAGCGCGGCCGTACGAGTGAATCGACAGGGTACTGCCCGTCCGGCGACATGACCGCGCCCGACCGAGGCAAAGATCACGTCATCCCGCCCCGGGACCCGCCCCTAGCGCACGCCGGGCGTTTCGCCACCCGGCGAGGCGTCCGCCGTCCGCCGGTCAAGTGAAATCAGCCGTTTTTCACTCTGATGCACCTTTAATCACATAGATACTTCCTGTGAACCTGGAAGAACTCATGGTGACTGTCCCCTCAACCAGGAGAACAACCAATGATCCTGTCCATCTCAGGCGTGGTCCTGCTCGGCATCATCTGCTTCCTGTTCTTCAAGAAGGACGGCATGAAGGCCTCGCACGCCCTCGTCAGCTCACTGTTCGGCTTCTACCTCGCGGGCACGGCCATCGCCCCGAGCATCACGGCGGGCGGCCAGAGCCTCGCCGGCCTCCTGGGCGGGATCAAGTTCTGACGCCCTTCAGTCCCTTCCACCGATTCAGGAGTACTTCGTGGCCCGGCGACCACTCCCCCGCATTCTGAGCAGCGGCAGCGCACAGATCGCTCGCAGTCGAGAGATCGCGCGCACGGCCGCCGACAGCGCCACCGACGTGCTCCATCCGCTGATCACGGTCTCCCGTGGTCTGCGGAAGCTGGCCGCGACCGCGCGCGCCAAGTGGGCCGCGACCCCCAAGGAGCGGCGTGGTCCCACGTTGCTCCTGGTCGCGGCCTGCGTCCTGGTCGTCGCCCTCATGCCGTACGGGCCGCTCCTCGCGCTCGTCCTGCTCATGGCCGTGGCCGCCTGGCTGGGCCGGGAGCGCCCGGTCGTGAAGACCGGGCCCGACGACGCGGAGATCGCCCGGCTCAAGGGCCTGTACGAGGCGCTCGTGCCGTACTTCTCCGTGCCGGAGGACCCGGCACCGCTCTTCGCCCACGGCGGCGAGTGGAGCGGCGCCTTCGGGGAGTACGCCTTCGACGAGGACGGGCGGCTGACCCGGCTGAAGATTGCGTACCCCCCGTACTTCACCGACGGCGAACCGGCCGCCCGCGCCCGCATCGAGCAGCTGCTGCACGCCAAGTCGGGGCGGGGCCGCGAGTACCGCTTCGACTGGGACGAGGAGGGCAACCGGCTCGTCATGAGCGTGCTGCCCGCCCTGCCCACCACCATCGCCGCCCAGCGCTTCGTCACGGTGCCGGGCGAGACCGTCCTCGGGTTCACCGACGCCGACGCCGTGCAGCGGACGGTGCCGGTCGTCTCGGCGGACGGCACGGAGGACGCGCCGGCCGTCGTCTGGCGCACCGGCCCCCGCTCCACCGAGCCGCACCTGCTCGCCGTCGGGCAGCCCGGCAGCGGCACCACCTCCCTGCTGCGCTCGATCGCGCTCCAGGCCCTTCCCCACGGGGACGTGCTGATCGTCGAGGGCGCCGGCACCGGCGAGTACGCCTGCCTGACCGGCCGCGACGGCGTCCTCGCGGTCGAGTGCGGGCTCTCCGGGGCCCTCGCCACCCTGGAGTGGGCGGCGCACGAGACGGAGCGGCGGCTGATCGCCGCGAACCGGGCCCGACAGGCCGGGCAGCCCGCGCCCGAGGACACCCGCCGTCCGCTGTGGATCCTGCTCGACCGGCCGAGCGTCCTGGGCCACCTGGCCGCCGCCGACGGCCGCCCCGACCCGCAGGAGCTGCTCGATGTGCCGCTGCGGCACGGGCGCACGGCGCAGGTCACGGTGGTGGTGGCCGAGCAGTTCGACAGCACGGAGACGCTGGGCGAGGCGGTACGGACCCACACGCGGGCCCGGATCGTCCTCGGCCCCGCCGCCCCGGAGCAGATCGCGGCCGTCCTCGGCGCCCGGCCGCACACCACGCCGACGCCCGAGGTCCCGGCGGGCCGTGGCTACGCGCGCCTGGGCACGGGTCCGGTCCTGCGGCTCCAGGTGCCGGCGACGCCCGACCCGTACGACGACGCGACGAGCGAGGCGCACCGGCGGGCGGTCCTGGACCTGCTCCCGGAGCGCCGCGCGTTCACGGCCCCGGCGGCGCCCGCGAACCCGCCCGTGATCACGGTCAAGACCCCGGCGCAGGACACGGTCACGGTCAAGACCCCGGCCCCGGTCACGGCGCACGACACGGTCACGGCCAAGACCCCGGCCACAGTCACGGCGCACGACACGGTCACGGCCAAGACCCCGGCCCCGGTCACGGCGCACGACACGGTCACGGCCAAGACCCCGGCCACAGTCACGGCGCACGACACGGTCACGGCCAAGACCCCGG